>JALZFU010000321.1 GCA_030861385.1 Actinomycetota bacterium | reverse complement strand
CGGCGCGACGAGCGCGAGGGCGCGCGCCGGGGTCGAGCCATAGAGCTCGGCGAGCCAGAGGGCGAGATCGACGAGCGCCGGCGGGACGGTGCCGAGGACGCGCTCGACGCCGACGGGCTCGACGTCGGGCGGCGCCTCGTCGGAGAAGCCGACGACCACACCGCGCCGGCGCGCGCGCCCGAACGAGACGGAGACGACCGCGCCCTTCTCGAGCCCCTCGCCGAGGTACGTGAACGGACGCGCGAGTGCGCGTCCGGATACGAGCGGGTAGACCGACGCGTACCGCGCGGAGGCGACGCCGGGCCGAGTCGCGACTCGGTCAGGCCGGCTCAGGATTTCGTTTCGAGACAAGGCCATAGAATCGTCGCATGGCGCAGGGACATTCGATCGACGACTACATCGAGACGATCTACTTCCTCGCCTTCCCCGTCGGGGAGTACCGACCGGCGACGAAGGGCGCGCCCGCGCTCGCGGCCCGCGTCGCGGACATGCTGGGTGTCTCGCGCGCCTCGGCTGGCGAGATGCTGAAGCGGCTCGAGGGAGAGGGCCTGGTCGAGCGCGGCGAGCAGAAGGAGGCGATCCTCACGCCGAGGGGACGCGAGGTGGCGGAGCGGGTCGTCCGGCGCCATCGGATCGTCGAGCGGCTTCTCACCGACTTCATGGGCTACACCCCGGCGGAGTCGCACGTCCGGGCCGACCTCCTCGGCGACACGTTCACCGACGAGATGATCGAACGAATCGCCGAGCGCCTCGGCAACCCCGAGCGCTGCCCGCACGGCTGGCCGGTCGACACGTCGTTCGAGCAGGCCGAGAACCGCGAGCTCGAGCCGCTCTCCGAGCTAGCGCTCGGGACCCGGGCCGAGATCGTCCGCCTCGCCGAGCACGACGGCGCGCTCCTCCACTGGTACTACGAGGAGGGGCTCGTCCCGGGAACGCGCGTCGAGCTCGCCGATGCCGGCCCGGGCGAGCTCACGGTGCGTCTGGACGGCCGCGAGCGATCGCTTCCCGAGAAGGCAGCCGCGGGCCTCTTCGTGCGCCCGGCGTAACCGGCCGCGATCTCCGCGGGGTAGCCGCGCGCGGCCCGCAGTCCGAGGCGTACGCGCGGGAAGAGCTCAACGGGCGAGACCGGCAAGCGAGCCGACGACGAGGGCGCGCCCGACGGCGATCAAGCGGGGACGTGCTCCGCGAGCCCGGCCGCTCGCCTCAGAGCCTCCGCCTTGTCCGTCCGCTCCCATGTGAAGTCGTGGTCGGCGCGCCCGAAGTGTCCGTAGGCGGCCGTCTTCGCGTAGATTGGCCGGCGGAGGTCGAGGTCGCGTAGGATCGCGCCGGGCCGCAGGTCGAAGTGCTCGCGAACGAGGTCCTCGATCCGCGGCGCCGATATCCGCTCGGTGCCGAAGCACTCGATCCCGATCGAGACCGGGTGTGCGACGCCGATCGCGTAGGCGACCTGGAGCTCGCAGCGATCAGCGATCCCCGCCGCGACGACGTTCTTCGCCGCGTAGCGCGCCGCGTAGGCTGCTGAGCGGTCGACCTTCGTCGGATCCTTGCCCGAGAACGAGCCGCCCCCGTGGCGGGCGGCGCCGCCGTACGTGTCCACGATGATCTTGCGCCCGGTGAGCCCCGTGTCCCCCATCGGTCCGCCGATCACGAACTTCCCCGTCGGGTTCACGTAGACGAAATCGCGCTCCTCGAACCGCCGCTCCTCGTAGAGGTCGCGCGGAAGGATCGGATGGAGGACGTGCTCGATCACGTCGGGCTTGATGAGCGCGTCCTCGTCGAGCCCCGCGCGGTGCTGCGTCGAGACGAGGATACGCTCGATCTGGACCGGCCGCTGACGACCACGCTCGTCGGTCTCGTAGCGAACCGTGACCTGGGCCTTGCCGTCCGGGCGCAGGTACGGCAACACCTGCGCCTTTCGCACCTCGGCCAGCCGCTTGCAGATCCGGTGGGCCAGCACGATCGGGAGCGGCATGAGCTCGTCGGTCTCGCCGGTCGCGTAGCCGAACATCATCCCCTGGTCGCCGGCTCCGATCCGGTCGATCGGATCGTCGTCGCCCGGGTCGTGCTGAACCTCGTACGAGGCGTCGACCCCCTGGGCGATGTCGGGAGATTGCTCGTCGAGGGCGACGATCACCCCGCACGTCTCGGCATCGAAGCCGTACTTGGCCCGGTCGTAGCCGATCTCGCGAATCCGTTCACGGACGAGCCGCGGGATGTCGACGTACGTCTTCGTCGTGATCTCGCCGGCCACGACGACGAGGCCCGTCGTCACGAGCGTCTCGCACGCGACGCGACCGTCGCGGTCGTCCGCGAGGACGGCGTCGAGGACGGAGTCGGAGATCTGGTCGGCGATCTTGTCCGGATGGCCCTCGGTGACCGATTCGGACGTGAAGAGGAACTCGCGCGGCCGCGCGGCCCCCTCCGAGCGGGAGCGGTCGGTGCTCGACATGCCGCCGAACGCTAGTCGATCCGGAGGAAGCCCTCGAACCCGATCACGTCGCCGTCCACCTCACCCCAGAGGAAGAGGGAGCGAAGCGGCTCGAGGTTCCGGCGCGCCTCCCCGTCGACCTCGTCTCCGACGCCGAACGGGAAAGCAAGGTCGATCGCCTGCGTCACGTCGGCGTAGAGGAACCCCGTCGTCTCGTCCGGCGCGCCCGCGGCCGCGCGCGCGTCGTCGAACCGCTCGTCGTCGGCGAGCCTATCGCCCCCCTCGCGGATCCGCGCGATGCCCTCTTCCGCCGTCGTCGCGACGAGGAGTCCGTCGAAGACGGCGTAGTAGAGCTCGGTGTCTTCCGTCGTCACGCGCTTACCCCGGACGCCGGCGATCTCGACGTCCTCGGTCTCGACGCGCTCGCCGAGCCGCGCGAGCGCGGCGACCTGGTCCGCGATCCGGCGGGCCCGATCCTCGTCGTCCACCTCGGTCGCGAGCGTGACGACCGGGGACGCGACCGGACTCGCGTCCTCCGACGGGGCTCCTCCCTCGGCGGCCGGATAGACGGCGAGGACCGCCTCGCCTCGGAAGAGGGGAAGGATGTCCTCGTCGATTGAGAGCCCGAGCACCGTCTCGAGCTCGCCGAGCTGCTGCGAGAACTCGGGATCGGCGTTCTCACCGCAGCGCAGGAAGGCGCGGGCCTGCTCGGCGACGCTGTTTACGGAGACGACGGCGAGCGCGCCCGCCGGGAGCTTGTCGGCGAGCCCGGACGCCGACGCGTCGGGCTGCTCGGCGTCCTCGGCGCGAACGGCACCGCTGACGTGGGCGCCGTCCTCCTCCGCGGCGAGCGCGAATGCGAGCGACGGGATGCGCTCGCTGCCGAGCAGGCAGCGGAGCGCTCCGCGATCGTCGTCGTCGAGCTTGCCCTCGGTTGCGAGCTTCTCGGTCAGCGCCTCCCCGCTCACGTAGAGGGTCGCGAGCCTCTCCTCGGGGAGCTCGTCGATCGCGTCGTTGAAGGCGTCGTCCTCGGCGAGCGACTCGCCGCCGCGCGCCGACTCGAACGCGTCGAGCGCCTGCTGCGTCTCGGCCGCGACCCACCAGCCGCCCTCGAGCTCCTCGGTGACGCCCGGGTCGTCCCTCCGCGTGACTGCTCGACGCCACTTCTCCTCGTCCTTCGGCTGGGTGAGGACGACGGCATCATTCTCGGCGGCTGCGTCGACGACGACGATGTCGACCTCGCGGCCGACCGCCGGTTTGACGTCCCGCTCGAAGTCGAGGTCGTCCGACTCGAGGTCTCGGCGGAGCTCGCCGAGCGCCTTCCCCGCGGCGGGGAAGCGCATCACGAGCCGCTCGGCCGCCTGCCACTGGTCGCCCTCGAAGTCGGTGTTCACGGCGGCGAAGTACGCAACGTCGGCCGGCACGAGGTCGGCGCCCGAGCCGAGCTCGCCGCCGCTCCCGTCGCCTCCGCACCCGCCGACCGCGAGCGCTCCGAGAGCCGCGAGCAGGGCGGGAAGGCGGCGGCTCACGATTCTCACTGTACCGGCAGCCCTGCGGCCCGGCTATTCCTCGGTCGGAGGGCGCTCCATCAGCGCGGCGACGACGGCACGAGGATCTTCGCCGGCGAGAACGCGGCAAACCGCGTCCGTGATCGGAAGCTCGATGCCGAAGCTTTGCGCGAGGTCGCGAAGGACGGGCGCCGTCATGACGCCCTCGACGGCCGTCGCGATCGCCGCCTGGGCCTTCGGCGGCGACGCGCCCTGCGCGATCAGCTCGCCGGCTCGGCGGTTTCGACTGTGGCGGCTCCACGCGGTCACGATGAGGTCGCCCGTACCGGCGAGGCCCGCGAACGTCTCCGGCCGGGCGCCGGCCGCGTCGCCGAGCCGCGCCATCTCCGCGAGGCCGCGCGTCACGACGGCCGCCTTCGCGTTGTCGCCCATGCCGAGACCGTCCACCGCGCCCGCCGCGAGGGCGATCACGTTCTTGGCCGCGGCGCAGAGCTCGACACCGACGAGGTCGGTGTTCACGTAGACGCGGAAGCGGGACGACATCACGGCGTGCTGAAGACGGACGCCGAGCTCCTCGTCCTCGCTCGCGATCACGGCGGCCGCGGGAAGCCGCTGGGCGATCTCCTCGGCGTGGTTCGGGCCCGAGAGCACCGCGACCGGACGATGGGTGACGACGCGCGAGAGCCGCCCGCCCGACGCCGGATCCAGGCCCTTAACGAGGCTGAGCACGGGCGTCTCCCCGCCGGGAAGGGCGGCGACGACCTCGCGAAACGCCGGACTCGGGACGGCGACGACGACCAGCTCGGCCGCGGCGAGCGGCGCCTGGGCGAGCGCTGCGGCACGAACCCCCCGCAGATCGACCTCGCGAGCGTAGCGCGGGTTTCGTCCGGTCTTCGCGATCGCCCCCGCCTGCTCGGCATCCCGACACGCGAGGACGACGTCGTGCCCGCATTCGGCAAGGAGGGCGGAGAAGACGGAGCCCCATGACCCGCCGCCGATGACGACGACGTTCATCGAGCCTCCGCCGTCACGTCCGCCGCGCGAAGTCGATGACGACGGGCACGCCGGCGAGGGCGAAGCGCTCGCGCAGGCGGTTTTCGACCCAGTAGCCGTAGTCCCGCGTCAGGAGGCCCGGGTCGTTGACGAAGACCTTGAACCGCGGCGGGCGCACGTTCACCTGCGTGCCGTAGAGGAGGTTCAGCCGCCGGCCGTCTCGGCTCGGGCCAGGGCGCTGGGCGCGAAGCTCCTGCAGGAACCGGTTCAGTTCACCCGTCGAAACCCGGGACGTATGCTTGCGGTAAAGCTCCTCGATCCGCGCGAGGAGACGCTCGACGCCCCGCCCGGTCTTCGCCGAGACCGCCACGAGTGGGGGACGCTGGCGCAGCCTCTCCTCGAGCCGGGGGCGAACGTCCTCGATCGAGACCGTTGCGATGTCCCACTTTGAGAGGACGACGAGCGTCGAGCACGCCGCCGTGCGAGCGACGTCCGCCACCGCAAGGTCCTGGTCGACGACTCCCTCGCTCGAGTCGACGAGGACGAGCGCGACGTCCGCTCGCTCGGCCGCTTGGAGCGCGCGCAGCTCCGAGTAGTACTCGATTCCCTGACGCTGTCGGCGCTTGCGGCGAAGGCCGGCGGTATCGACGAGGACGAAGGTCGTGTCGCCCCGACGGACGACGGTGTCGATGGCGTCCCGCGTCGTCCCCGGGACCTCGGACACGATCACCCGCTCCTCCCCGACGATTGCGTTCACGAGGCTCGACTTCCCGACGTTCGGGCGCCCGAGAATCGCGATGCTGATCGCCTCGTCGCCGATCTCGGGCGCCGCCGGGCGAGCGAGCCGCTCCAGCTCGCCCACCACCCGGTCGAGGAGATCGCCGGTGCCGTGACCGTGAAGCGCCGACACCGGAATCGGGTCACCGAGACCGAGGCGGTGGAACTCGAGCGCCTCGTCGTCTCGGCGGGGGTCGTCGACCTTGTTTGCGAGGACAAGGACCGGTTTTCGCGTCCGGCGGAGGATGGCGGCGATCTCCTCGTCGCCGGGCATGACGCCGGCGGCCGCGTCGACGAGGAAGAGGACGAGGTCGGCCTCCTCGACTGCTCGCCGCGCCTGCTCGACGACCGCGCGGGTGATCGGCGAGTCGTCCGCGACGTCGACGCCGCCCGTGTCGACGAGGAGGAAGCGCTTCCCCGCCCACTCGCACACGATCTCCTTCCGGTCGCGCGTCACGCCCGGCGTTTCGAAGACGACCGCCTGTCGCGTCGCCGAGAGCCGGTTCACGAGCGTCGATTTCCCCACGTTCGGGAAGCCGACCACGGCGACCGCCCCGAGGAGCGGCGAGCTCATCCCGTACGGGAAGGCAACGCCGCCCGCCGCGGCGGCACGCCGTCCGGCCGACCGAGCCGGTGCATCTCGGCCAGGAACTCCCAGAGCCGACGGATCTCGGTCTCGATCTCGGCGGTCGCCTCCCGGTAGCCCTTGGAGTTCCGCGGCAGGTGATCGAAGCGGATTGGCTCGCCGTAGGCGACGGCGACCGGGTGGAAGTTCCCGGGCCGCCACTCGAACGAGCCGTAGATGGCGCCCGGGACGACCGGGACGCCTTCCTGGATCGCGACCATCGCGGCACCGGGGAGGGCTCGGCCAAGGTGGCCGCTTCGCTGGCGTGTTCCCTCGACGAACATCCCGAGCGCCTGGTTCCGCCGGACCGTCTCGCGCGCGAGGCGAACCGCCGTCCGATCGGACTCGCCTCGTCGAACGGAGAGAGTGCCGAACGCGCGGATGAACGGGCCAAGCGCGGGAACCTCGTGGGCCTCGGCCTTGGCCAGATAGACGATCCGCCTCGGACAGAGCGTCGCGAAGACGGGGACGTCGACCCAGGCGAGGTGGTTCAGGGCAAGAACGAGACCACCTTCGCGCGGCACGCGCTCCTTGCCGTAGACCTTCATCGGAACGAGGGCTCGCGTGATCCCGGAGAGGAGCGTGCGCCCGACGCCCCACCAGACGATCGCGTGGACGGTCACGCGCGAACCCGGCTCGCGACCATGCGCTCGATCCGCTCCACGACGTCCACGACGCTGAGATGGGTCGTGTCGATGGTCGTCGCGTCTGCCGCGGCCTGCATCTGACCGGCGTCGCGCTCGTCGCGCAGGCGAAGGTCGGTCGCGAGGGCGTCGGATCCGAGGCCCGGCCGCTCGTCGACGCGACGGCGCGCTCGCTCGGCCGAGTCCGCGGTCAGGAACACCTTGACGTCGGCGCCCGGACAGACGACCGCCCCGATGTCGCGCCCCTCCATCACCGCGTCTCCCTCGGCCGCGAGCGCGCGCTGGCGCTCACGCAGGATGGCGCGAACACCGGGGTGGCGGGCGACCGAGGAGACGACGCGGTCGATCTCGACCGTCCGTATGGCCGTGGAGACGTCCGTCCCTGCGATCGAGACGCGGTCGTCGTCGATCGTGACTTCGTGCTCGCGCGCGAGCTCGGCGAGCGCGGCCTCGTCGTCGAGATCCACCCCCTGCGCGAGCGCGAGCCAGGTGAGCGCGCGGTACATCGCGCCCGTGTCGAGGTAGCGGACGCGGAGGCGCTCGGCGAGGCACCGCGCGACCGTGCTCTTCCCGGCGCCGGCCGGGCCGTCGATTGCGATGATCACGGCGGAACTATCGCAGCGCCAGCGAATCGAGCACGGCGAAGAATTCCGGATAGCTGACGGCGACGCTCTCGGCTCCGCGGATCTCGACACCGTCGCGCGAAACCGCGCCGGCAACGCCGGCGAGCATGGCGATTCGATGGTCGCCAGCGACATCGACGACCGCGCCGCCCCGGGGGCGAGTCGGGACGCCGCGGACCCGGAAGCCGTCGGCGGTCGTCTCGATCCGGACGCCGAGCGGACGCAGGACGTCCTTGAGAGCTTCGATCCGATCGGACTCTTTGACGCGGAGCTCCTCGGCGCCGCGGACCCGGCTCTCGCCGCGCGCCATCCCGGCGACGAGCGCGAAGAGCGGAAGTTCGTCGACGAGAAGCGGGACTTCGTCACGGCGCACCTCCGTCGCGACGAGATCGGCGTGCGCGACCTCGAGGTCGGCGACCGGCTCGCGGCCCGCGGTCCGCCGGTTGAAGGCGGAGACGCGCGCCCCCATCCGCTCGAGGACGGCGAGGAAGCCCATTCGGCTCGGATTCGTCCCGACGCCGTGGAGCCGAAGGTCGGACCCGGGCAGGAGTGTTGCTGCGGCGACGAACGGCGCTGCGGACGAGATGTCCCCCGGCACGTCGACCGCGAGCGGGCGAAGCCGGGCGGTCGGCCACACGGCCGGCTCGCGCGGCTTCCGCCCGACGCGCGCCCCGGCCGCCTCGAGGAGGCGCTCGGTATGGTCGCGCGTCCGAGCGGGCTCGACGGCGACCGTTGGGC
>JALZFU010000308.1 GCA_030861385.1 Actinomycetota bacterium | reverse complement strand
GGCGACTCTCGCACGGGTCACGAGTAGGACTCCCGGTCGCCGAAGATGGGCCGGTCGGCCCATGGAGTCGGCGATGCGCCCCGTAGATAATGCTGCTCCGTGGCCACCGACCTCGCTTCCCTCGTCGATCGGATCACCCACCTCGTGGACGAGCCGGGCGAGGACGACCCGAACCGGCTCCTCGAACGCATGGAGCATACGCTCACGGACGGCTACGCTCATGCACTCGCGCTCGAGGGGGAAAGCATCCGGATCGAGCGCCAGATCGGCCGGGCCGTCGCGCGGATCCACGAGGCCGATTCCACCGAGCCGCTGCCGGCGCTCGCGAACCGGCTCGCCTCGACCGAGGGGGAGCTTCGACGCCTCCGCGAGCTCCTCGCGATGCTCCGCCGGCGGACGGAGCTCGTCCGCGGCCGAACGCGCAGTCAGCTCGCCTGCTAGCGGATCCGCTAGACGATTCCGCTTCGGACCGCGTAGACCGCGGCCTGGATGCGGTTCTCGATCTGGAGCTTCATGAGGATGTTCGAGATGTGGTTCTTGACCGTCTTCGGGCTGATGAAGAGCTCCCGCGCGATCTCGGCGTTGTCCTTGCCGATCGCGATCAGCTTCAGGACCTCGAGCTCGCGCTCCGAGAGCTCGGCGCGAACCGCATCGGCGTTCCCCGCTCCGGCGCTCTGCGCCCGGAGGATCTGCAGGACCTTCGCCGCGATCTGCGGCGAGATCAGCGAATCGCCGTCCGCCGCCGCTCGGATGCCGGCGACGAGCTGCTGGATCGTCGAGTCCTTGAGGAGGTAGCCGCACGCCCCGGCCATGACGGCGTCGACGACGTCGCCGTCGTCTGCCGAGATCGTCAGGACGACGACGCGCGTCCGGGGAGCGGTGGCGACGATCTCGCGCGTGGCTTCGACGCCTGAGATCCCCGGCATGTTGAGGTCCATGACGACCACATCTGGCGCCAGATGGCGTACGAGGCGGATGGCTCCGTCGCCGTCGGACGCCTCACCGACGATGTGAACGCCCTGCTCGGTCAGGAGATTGACGAGGCCCGTGCGGAAAAGGTCGTGGTCGTCGACCAAGACGACGCGCGGCTGTGCCTCGTTCTTCTCGCTGCGCGGCTTGTCGTGCGCAGGCGACGCCCCCATGTCTTCCTCCTGGCCGCTAAAGACGATTTTAGTGCCCGTTAGTGCAAAGTGATAGTGACGCGGCGGCGGCCCCACGCTCTCGCTTGCGCGCACGTCGGGAACCAGAGGTCGATGTGCGAGCCGTGGACGGTGCTCCCCGTGTCCGCGGCGACGCCCTCGCCGTAACCGGGGATCGTCATGCGCGTGCCGAGCGCGATGACCGACGGGTCGACGGCGACGATGCCCCAGCCGACCGGGACGCCGGTCGAGGTCGTCCCCTTGAGGCAGTAGCCGGTCGAGGACACCGTCATCCGCGTCCCCGGCCCGACCGCCGGAACGGGCGGAGGAGGCGGCGAGCCGCCTTCCGATCCCTGCGACGAGCTCGACGAGGAGGACGACGAGGTAGCGGACGCCTGGATCTCGTCCGCCTTCTCCTGCGCCTCGTGCGCCCGGGTCGCGAGCTGCGCGAGCTGCGCCGCGTTCAGCCGTCGCTCCGCTAGGAGCCGGGTCAGGTAGGCGCGCCGCTCCGAGCGGGCCGAGAGAAGCGAAGCCTCGGCAGCCGCGGCCTGGCGCGCGAGCTCGCGTACGTCGCGCTCCCGCGCCGCGAGCGCGCGAACCGCGCTTGCGACGTCACGGCGCGCGCGATCGACCCGGTCGACGAGCGCGGCGTCCTGGGTCGCGAAGCTGTCGAGGTTCTCGAGCGTCGAGACCGCCTCGTCGAGCGTCTGGGCGCCCAGGAGGACGGCGAGCGGATCGACGTCTCCCTGCGAGTAGAGCTCGCGCAGACGCTCCCCGAGGCGAGCCTCGGCCTCGACCAGCGTGCGACGGACGAGCGCAAGTCGGAAACGGGCGTCGCGGCGCCGCTCGTCGAGCTCGTCGGCCTGTGCGCGGAGGGACGCGACGCGCGCCCGGACGCTCTCGAGGCGCGCATCGAGCGCGTAGAGCTCGAGCACGACGCCGTCGGTCCGCGCGGCGAGCAGCTCGTTCGCGGAGAGGAGTCGCTGGCGCATGGACTCCGCTCGAGCGGCCGAGGAAACAACGAGGCCGGTCGCGAGAAGGGCGGTGAGGGGGAGAAACCAGCGCGCCGTACGAGTCGAGGCGTGCGCTGGCACCGGGCGGCACCCTAACACGCGGCGTGGCGTCGCGGCGCACGGGCGCAGGACGAGCTCTCTTCGAGGAAAGAGAACGCGGGTGGCCGGTTGCACGGCGTCGCGGGACGTTGTTAGGGTGCCGCGCTGTGCCGGCGAGCAGCCCCCTCTGCCCGCCCCAGGGGTTCGTCTTCTCCCGCGTAGCCACCCGACCGTCGATCCGAAGGACGGCGGCGCTCCTCGTCGTCCTCGTCGCGGCGCTCGTGCAGGTCGCGCGCGCGGAGGCGGATCCGCTTGCGTCGCGTCGGGCGCAGGCGGCCCAGGTGCTCGGGGAGATCCAGGAGCTCGACGCGCGCGTCAGCCGAGCGGTCGACGCGTACAACGCAGCGCGGATCCGGCTCGACGAGATTCGGAAGCGACAGGCGGAGAACCGCCACTACCTGGCGGTCGCGCGCGCGAACTACCACCGTGCCCAGCAGGCCCTGCAGGCGCGCGTGCTCGAGCTCTACACCTCGAACAGCCCAACCGGGCTCGAGGTTCTGCTCGGCTCGGAGAGCCTCGAGGACCTCCTGTCGCGCGCCGAGGCGGTCGAGCGCGTGACGTCCCAGGACAGGCGGGTCGTGTCAGAGATCGCCAGGTTTCGCGCTGAGATGAAGCGCCGCCGCGCCGAGCTGGCGCGCGCCCGCGCCGAGCAGGAAGATGCCGTCGCGGAGCTGACTGCGAGACGCCGTGAGATCGAGGGGCAGCTCGCCGCGCGCCGAGCGCTCCTCGCCTCGATCCGAAGCGAGATCGAGCGCATCGAGGCGGAGGAGCGGCGCCGCGAGCAGCGACTCGAAGCGCAGGCGCGCGCACGGCTCGCGTCGCAGAGCTCGTCCTCCGGCACGTCGGACGGCTCCGGCTCGAGCGGCAGCACGTACGACTCGGGCGCCGTCGGCCCGGGCTACGGCGCCAGCGAGGCGACCGGGGGAGGGGCGCCGCCCGCTCGCTACGGAGCCGTTGTCGCGATCGCCATGAGGTATCTCGGCGTCCCGTATCGCTGGGGCGGCGCGTCGCCGAGCACGGGCTTCGACTGCTCCGGGTTCGTCATGTACGTCTACGCGCAGGTCGGCGTCTCGCTCCCCCACAACGCCGCCATGCAGTACGGGTACGGGAGCCCGGTGTCACGCGGGGACCTCCAGCCGGGCGACATCGTCTTCTTCAACGGCTTGGGCCACAACGGCATCTACGTCGGCGGGGGCTCCTTCATCCACTCGCCGCATACGGGCGACGTCGTGAAGATCTCGAGCCTCTCCGATTCCTGGTACGCGTCGACGTACGTGGGAGCGCGTCGCCTGTAGCGCCGGGCCGGCTAGGCCACTCCCTGCTCGGACGCCGTCCGCATGCGAATCCGGACGCACGTGCCGTCTTCGGTCGCCGAGAACTGGACCTCGTCCGCGAGCGCGACCATGAGCGGCAGGCCGCGGCCGCGCTCCGCGTCCGGGCCGGTGCCGACGCGGAAGCGCCCCTGGTTTCGCACCTCGACTTCGACGCCATCGGCGCCCGCAGCGACGGTGACGTGAGCCGCGTCTGGAGCTCCCGGATGGCGAAGCGCGTTCGCGACCGCTTCCGTCGCGGCGACCTTGAGGTCGAAGGCGGCCTCGGGCGCGAGCCCGTGCTCGGCCGCCAGGTCGTCGACGGCAGCCCGCATCCCGGCTACCGAGTCGCGATCGTCGTAGACGACCAGCCGGAAGCCGTCGACGGCCGCGTTCCGGGTCGTGCTCTCCATCCCCCCACTCGCGGATACCCGCTGGAAAAGCGCCGCTAACCAGGAAAAAGAGGAGACAAGAAGGGAAGCTCGCTGCGGTGCAGAAACTGGGCCGGCGCCGGTAGGCTGCGACTATGCGGACGATTTGGAACGGTTCCATCAACTTCGGCCTGGTCAACATCCCGATCGGACTCGCCGTCGCGCAGCAGCGGAAGGACGTCGCCTTCAGGACGCTCCACCGGGAGTGCGGAACGCCGATCAAGCAGAAGCGCTTCTGCCCCAAGCACGAGCGGGACGTCGAGGCGGACGAGCTCGTCAAGGGCTGGGAGTTCACGAAGGGCCAGTTCGTCATCGTCGAGGAGTCCGACCTCGAGTCGGTCGCACTCGAGCGCACGCAGTCCATCGACATCGTCCGCTTCGTTCCTGTCGACGAGGTCGACCCGATCTACTTCGACCGGGCGTACTACCTGGCGCCGGCGAGCGCGATCGCGCAGCGGCGCCCGTACGCGCTGCTCCTCGAGGCGATGAAGCGAACGCGGCTCGCCGCGATCGGAAAGTTCGTCCTCTGGGGCAAGGAGAACCTCTGCCTGATCCGCCCGCTCGGCGACTCGCTCGCCCTCGAGACGCTCTACTTCGCAGAAGACGTTCGCTCGCGCGCGGAGATCGACGAGGCGGTCAACGACACCGACGTGAACGACGGCGAGCTCTCGATGGCGATGCAGCTCGTCGAGAGCCTCGCTGGCGACTTCGACCCCGGCGACTACCGAAACGAGTACCGAGACGAGCTTCGTGCGATGCTCGAGGCGAAGCTCGCGGGCGAGGAGGTGACGCGTCCCGAGCCGGTCACCCCGGCGCCGGTGGTCGACCTGATGGAGGCGCTCAAGAAGAGCGTGGCGCAGGCACGCTCGCAGCGCGAGCCCGGGAAGCGATCGCGCTCGCCGAAGGAGCCGGCGGCCGGCCGCAGGCGGGCGACGGCGAAGTCGTAGGGGGCCGGTCGCTGGGTCGGCTGGGCGGCGAGTTCCGGCCCGAAACCGGAGAGCGGGAGGTCCGACCCCGTATTCGGCGTCAGCCGCTAGTCCGAGCGAGCGGGAGCGCCTGACGCCTGGAGCTGCGCCTCGAACAAGCTCCGGTCGATCTTGCCGTGGTAGATCGGGATCGACTCCTCAAGGCAGAGCCTGATGATCTCCCGGCGGTCGATGCCGAGCTCCTTCGACAGCTCCTCGGGCGTCAGGTGGTTCGCCACCGCGGGCTCCTTTCCTGGGGGGACGAGGGAACGAAAAAGCCCGCCCCGGCGAGGCAGGCGGGCTCGGACGTTCCCAATCTGAGAACGGGGCTCAAGGGCGGGCTCCCTTCCAGTCCATCGGGGACAGGATAGTCGCGGCGCAGGAGGGAGGCAACGCGTCGCGGGTCCGCTACACCGGGTTCGGCAGGTCGATGAACTCCCACTCGACGTCGAGCTCGTCCGCGATTCGCCGCGCGAGCGCTTGCACTCCCGAGGTCTCGGTCGCGTAGTGGCCCGCGGCGACGAAGTGAATTCCGGCCTCCTTCGCCGCGTGCTTCGTCGGCTCCGCCGCCTCGCCGGTCAGGAAGAGGTCGTACCGCTCGTCGGCCGCCGCGGCGACGTAGCGGGCTGCACCGCCCGTGAGGATCGCTACCCGCCCGACCTCCTCGGCCCCGTACGGGAAGACGAGCGGCGCGCGGCCCATGAGCTCCTCGACTCGCTCTGCAAACCTCGAAATCGAGAGGGGCTCCTCGAGGCGCCCGCCCCAGCCCCAATCGGTGAAGCGCTGGCGCTCCGCGATACCGAGCTCTCGGGCCACGTTCGCGTTGTTCCCGACCTCGGGGTGCGCGTCGAGCGCCAGGTGGTATGCGACGAGGCTGAGATCGTGGTCGAAGAGCGCGCGCAGGCGCTCGCGCATGACCGACCCGATCTCGCGTCGATCCTTCTCCCAGAAGAGCCCGTGGTGGACGAGCACCATCTGCGCGCCTGCTTCCGCCGAGCGGAGGAAGAGCTCTCGGGAGGCCGAGACGCCGCAGGCGAGCTTCTCCACTCGCTCGGCGCCTGCGACCTGGAGCCCCATCGGTCCGTAGTCGGGGTACGAAGAGACGTCCAGGAGCTCGTCGGCGAAGGCGAGGATGTCGTCGCGTGTAGCCACCGGCGCAGCTCCGATACCCTATGCGGGCTCGGGGTGTGGCGCAGTCTGGTAGCGCGCGCCGTTCGGGTCGGCGAGGTCCCCGGTTCAAATCCGGGCACCCCGATCCCACGACGGGGGAGCCGACGGTTCCCCCGTTCCCTCCTCATCGGACGTCCGCGACGCTTCGTGGGCATAGCCGCCCCCGGGCACGGCTATCCTCAGACCATGGCGGATCGGCTCCGGGTCGCGTGTGTGCAGCTCAACTCGGGCACCGTCAAGGCGGACAACCTCGAGAAGGCGGAGCGCCTCGTCGCGCTCGCCGCGGCAACGGGCGCGGACGTCGTCCTCCTGCCCGAGAAATGGAACGCGATCGGCTCCGCCGAGACGCTCCGCGAGAACGCGGAGCCGCTCATGGGGGGCGAGTCCATGGAGGCGATGGCGGAGTGGGCGCGGCGCCACGGGATCACGCTCGTCGGCGGATCGATCACCGAGATCCGCGAAGGCCGCGAGAAGCTTTCCAACACGTGCTCCGTCTTCGACCCGTCGGGCGAGCTCGTCGCGGTCTACCGGAAGATCCACATGTTCGACGTCGAGGTCGGCGGCCACGTGTACCGCGAGTCGGAGGCCGAGGAGCCGGGCGAGGAGACGCTCGTCTGCGAGCTCGAGGGGTGGCGAGTAGGTCTCTCCGTCTGCTACGACCTGCGCTTCCCGGAGCTCTACCGGATCTTGGCCCTCGAGGGCGCCGAGCTCGTCACCGTTCCCGCCGCGTTCACGCTCTACACCGGGAAGGACCACTGGGAGCTCCTCCTGCGCGCCCGCGCCGTCGAGAACCAGTGCTACGTCGCGGCCGCGAACGAGTGGGGGACGCACGAGGGCGGCAAGGCGAGCTACGGACGCTCCTCGATCGTCGACCCCTGGGGCGTCGTCCTCGCGCAGGCGGCCGACGAGGACACCGTGCTCTCGGCCGAGCTCGACCGCGCTCACCTGGACCGAATCCGCCGTACCCTTCCCTCGCTCGCGAATCGCCAGCCCGCCGCGTATCGGTGGCCGACGACGGTGTAGGGGCGGGGCTCGCCTCGCCCGCGGCCGTCCAGGCCGTCCTCTTCGACGTCGACTTCACGCTCGCGAAGCCGGGACCGCTCCTCGGCGGTCCCGGCTACCGCGAAGCCGCCGCACGCTACGGGCTCTCGCTCGAGCCCGAGCGGTACGCCGAGGCGCGGCAGGCGGCGCTCCTCGACCTCCAGCGCCATCCCGAGCTCGATCACGACGAGGAGATCTGGGTTCGCTTCACCGAGGACATCCTGCGGGGCATGGGCGCCGAGGGGCCGAACGTCCGCGAGATCGCGCTCGAGATCACCCGTGCCTGGGAGCGCTCAGAGAACTTCGAGCTCTACGAGGACGTGCTGCCGACGCTCGCCGAGCTCCGCCGGCACGGCCTGCGGATCGCGCTCGTCTCGAACACGAGCCGCGACCTGGACGCGTTCGTTCGCCACTTCTCGCTCGACGTCGACGCCTGGGTCTCCTCGGGGAGCCACGGGAAGGTGAAGCCGAGCCCGACGATCTTCCGCGCCGCCCTCGAGCTCGTCGAGACGGAGCCCGAGCGCGCCGCGATGGTCGGCGACTCGCCGGACGACGACGTCGAGGGCGCCGCCGCGCTCGGGATGCGCGCGTTCCTGCTCGACCGAGAGACGCGCTTCCCCGATCGCGGCGACGTTCTCCCCGACCTGCGTGCGCTCCCGGCCGCGCTCGGGCTCGTCGCCAGCCGAGCGTAGTCGCGAGATCGGGACGGACCCCTCGGTCGGCGTGGGCGAGGTGGGCGAGGGGATCAAAGGCACGGGTTCGCGCCCGCCCTCACGAGGGCGAATCCCCAGAGCTTTCCGCGGTAGGCGTAGAACACGGTCTGCGCCGAGCGGCCGGGCGCGACGAGCGCCTCGTACCCGACGCAGTGGCGCTCGTCGACGACCACCGCCGCGTCGGAGATCTCGGCCTGGGGGGCACCGAGCGAAAGACCGCCGACCGTCCGCCAGCCGCGCGGCCGCCAGACCGTGAAGACGCGCACGACGCGGCTTCGCCGGAAGACGACGCCGGCGCCCTCCGGATGGAACGGGCGGTAGTTGAAGTACCACGTCTCTCGCAGGCACTCGCGGCAGACGCCGTGCCGCTTCCCCCAGAGGCGAAGCACGTCGGCCTTCGTCATGCCGAGCTCGATACCCGCGAGGCTCTCGCCCGGGAAGAGGACGCCGTCCGAAGGCGGCGCGGCGGCGGCGGGCGCGAGCGCAAAGGCGGCGGCGAGAACCGGAAGCGCGGCGCGCAAGCGCACGTTCCGAGGATAAGGCGAACGTCGACGAGGGAGGACGCCGTGAACGTGCAAGCCGACGAGTGGGACGTGGAGAGGGAGTCGGTTCGGATCCGTCACATCGGCCACCGGTTGGGCAGCGAGCTGATCGGGGGCGTGCTGCTCGAGCTCCGCCCGGGACATCGGGGGCCCTACCACCTGCATCACGGGAACGAGGAGCTCGCGCTCGTCGTCGCCGGAACCCCGACCGTCCGCGGACCGGCGGACGAGCGCCGGCTCGGCCCTGGAGACCTCGCGTTCTTCCCGCGGGGCCCTGGGGGGCTGCACGCGCTCGAGAACCACTCGGAGGAGCCCGCACGCGTCCTCCTGCTCTCCTCCAAGGTGTCTCCCGACGTGACCGAGCGGCCCGACGAGG
The DNA here is from genome assembly GCA_030861385.1 of Actinomycetota bacterium. Classification (GTDB taxonomy): domain Bacteria; phylum Actinomycetota; class Thermoleophilia; order Gaiellales; family Gaiellaceae; genus JALZFU01. Next base: position 358 of record JALZFU010000308.1, on the reverse strand, counting down.
GCCTCGTCGGCGTCTTCGCCGGCGACGTCCCGACGCTCGGCCGCGACGCGCCCTTTGAGGCGTTCTTCCCCGCTGACGCCGCTCGGCGAGGCTAGCGCGCGAGAAGCGCCGGGCCCCAGGACGCGATCGGGGAGACGTCGCCGTCGCGCCCGTTCAGGTCGCGGTAGCCGAGCGCGTGCTCGGCCTGCATCATCTTGTGCACCTGCGTCGTGCCCTCGTAGATGATCGGGGCGCGGGCGTTTCGGAAGTACCGCTCGATCCCGTACTCCGCCGAGTAGCCGTACGCCCCGTGCACTTGGATTGCGAGGTGTGCGGCGCGGAACGCGGCCTCGGTCGCGTGCCATTTCGCGAGGCTCGT
>JALZFU010000306.1 GCA_030861385.1 Actinomycetota bacterium | reverse complement strand
CCGCCGCCGCCCTCGCACAGGCGTTCGTCGTCGTTACCCCCCGCGACCAGGCGTACCACACGACCGCGGTGTTCCTGCTCGCGGCGGCACTTCTCCTGCCGATCGAGCTCATTCCACTCGTCGCGGTCGTCGCGCACGTACCCGAGTGGCTGAAGGAGCGCTACCGCTGGTACATCCAGACGTTCAACATCGCGAACTGCACCCTCAGCATGCTCGCCGCGTCGGCAGCCGGTCGGCTCGTGCTGCACGCGGGCGGCCGGGCAGGAAGCGACTCTGCGCGACTCGCGCTCGCCGGCGTCGCCGCGGCGCTCACGTTGATCGTGCTGAACCACGTGATCCTCGCGCCGATGCTCCGCTTCGCCCGCGGCCACTCCCTGCGGGAAACAGGGCTCTTCTCCCTCGAGAGCCTCTCGACCGATCTCGTGCTGGCCGGACTCGGCGTGGTCGTCGCCTGCTCTTGGAAGACGAATGCGTGGCTGGTTCCGATCGCGCTCACTCCTCTGCTTCTGATCCACCGGTCGCTCGCCGTCCCGCGTCTTCAGGAGGAGGCGCGCGTCGACCCCAAGACGGGACTCTTCAACGCGCGGCACTTCGCCGCCCAGCTGCGCGAGGAGCTGGCGCGCGCGACGCGCTTCGGGCGACCCCTCTCGGTGATCGTCGCCGACCTCGACCTTCTGCGCGAGATCAACAACACGTACGGACACCTCGCCGGGGACACCGTGCTCCAGGGCGTCGCCGCGACGGTTCGCGGCCAGCTTCGCGACTACGACGTCGCCGCCCGGTTCGGGGGCGAGGAGTTCGCGTTCCTCCTTCCGGAGACGTCGGCCGAGCAGGCGCTCGAGATCGCCGAGCGCATCCGGTCTGCCGTCGAGCTTCGATCCTTCTCCGGAATCCAGACCTCGAGCGACCCGATTCGCGCCACGATCTCGCTGGGAGTCGCATCCTTCCCGATGGACGGAACCGACGCGAACGACTTGATCCACCACGCCGACCTCGCGGTCTACCGCGCCAAGCTCCAGGGACGGAATCGCGTCGTCGCCGCCGGAGACGGCCGGGGAACGGCTGCGGCGCCTCCCGCGCCCGCGGCGCGGGTCCGCTGGGTGTCGGACGCGGACCACGAGGTCGTAGCACTCCCACGCCCCGAGAAGCGCGCGCCCCGGGAGGAGCGCCGTCGGGAGCGGCCGCGAGCGGTTCCCGCGCCGCGGGTGCTCGCGTTCTCGCCCGTGCTCGTGGCCTTCGTCGCGCTCGTCGGCGGCGGAGGTATCGCAGCCGGCCTCGCCGCTCTCCTCGTCGGAAGCAGCACCGACGTGGCGGGGATCGTGGTCGCGATGGCGCTCGTCGCCGTCGCCCAGGCGCTCGCGCTCGCGGTCGAGCAGGGATCGATATCGGTCAGTGCGGTGGGCGCCGTCTCTGCGGCAGCGCTGTTCGGGGGGCGCGCAGCGCTCCCGGTGGCGGTCGCGATCGCGGCCGTCGAGTGGAGCGCGCGGCGAGCCCCTCTCCACCAGGTCGTGTTCAACGTCGGCGTGCTCTCGCTCGCGACTCTCGCCGCCGCCGGCGTCTTCGACATCGATGCGCTCGCCGCCGGGCACGCGGCCGACTTGTTCGTCGCCGGGGCCGTCGCCGGGGGAGCGTACTTCCTCGTCAATACGGGGCTCTTGAGCCTCGGACTCGGCCTCGAAGGGCACGAGCGGTGGGGGGCGGTGTGGCAGGAACGCTTCGCCTGGCTCCTACCGCACTACGTCGGCTACGGCGTGCTCGCGGGGGCGATCGCGATGACGTACTCCGCGGCGAGCATCTACGCCTTGCCGGCCTTCGTGGTCCCGCTTCTCCTCATGCGAAAGACGCAGGCGGCGTACCTCTCGCACGCGCAGCGAAGCGCGGAGAAGCTGCGAGAGGCGAACGAGACGATCCACGCGCAAAACGCGTCTCTCGAGCAGGCGAACCAACTCCTTCGCGAGCGCTCGATGGCCGCGATGGAGAGCCTCGCCGCCACGGTCGACGCGCGCGACGCGTACACCGCCGGCCATGCCCGGCGCGTCCAGGCGCTCTCGCTCGCGATCGGGCGCCATCTCGGGCTGTCGCAAGGCGAGCTCGACGTCCTCGGGCACGCCGCCCTCTTCCACGACATCGGGAAGCTCGCCGTACCGGACGCGATCCTGCTCAAGCCGGCGGCGCTGACCGAGGGGGAGTGGGCCGTGATCAGGCGCCACGCCGACGAAGGCGCGCGGATCATCGAGCGTCTCGGCTTCCTCGGTGACGCCGTTCCGGCGATTCGCCACCATCACGAGCGGTACGACGGGAGCGGGTACCTCCAGGGGATGAGAGGTGATCGGATCCCGCTGGGGGCGCGGATCATCCACCTCGCCGACGCGCTCGACTCGATGCTCTCGACCCGTACCTACCGAAGCGCCCGCTCGCTCGACGAGGCGCTCGAGGAGATCCGGCGCGGCACGGGCTCGCAGTTCTGCCCCCGCTGCGTCGACGCGCTCGAACGAGCGCTCGCGGCCACCGAGCTCGCCGTGCCGCCCGCGTTGGCGGAAGCGACGGCGTGACCGTCGGCGGGACGGCCGCCACCGGCCGCGAACCCCTGCTCGCCGTCCGGGCCGCATAGGGCCGTCACTCGACGGGCCCCGTGTTGAGCTCATCTCACGGTGCCGCATGTTTGGCTCCCGTAACGGCAGGGGCAATCGGGCACGACACGTTCTCCGCTGGTCGAGCCGCTCGTCACGCCAGCGACGTCGTGTCTCTGTAGGCATGGCGAAAGCGACGTTGGCTGGCGGACGAGCCGCGGTTGCGCTCGGGCCGGGGGACGAGCATCCGGACCGGCAAGCGCGGCGTACGCTCTCGGGATGAGCAACCTGAACGACTCGATGGAGGTGACGGCGGACGGGATCCGGGCCGTCAGAGTGGCCGAGCGCGCGGGCGCGGAGCACCTGGGGGCGAGCCTGTACGAGCTCCGGCCGGGCGAGGAGATGGTCTTCCACTACCACGTCCAGCGCGAGGAGCTCCTGATCGTCCTCGCAGGTCGCCTCAGCCTCCGAAGCGCCGCAGGCTGGGAGGAGCTACCGGAAGGGGAGGTGGTCGCCTTCCCGCGCGGCGAGCGCGGCGCGCACGGGTACCGAAACAGCGGCAACGAGCCGGTGCGGCTGCTCGTCGTGAGCGAGATGGACGGCCCGAACATCAGCGTCTACCCAGACACGAACCAGATCGGTGTCTTCGACGCCGGGCAGCGAGCCGAGCGGCGATTCGGCGCGCTCTTCAACGTCTCTGACGCGGTCGCGGACTACGGCGGCCTCGCGAGGGCGAAGATCGTGCCGCCGGCGCCCGGTCCGCGTCAGACCAGCCGCGACTAGCGGTTGCAGTTCGCGGGAGCCGCGAAAGTGCGGCCGGCGCGACCGAGTCGCCGCCCCTTGCTTGCGGAGGCTTGACTGCACCCTCGGATGGTGGCGCAAGTCTCTTGCTGGCGCGTTCGAGGAGGCCTCCGCGAGATTCCAACGTTTCCGACTCGAACGCGCGGTGGAGCGTAGGCGTGCCCTGCGAGGTCACGAACGACGTTCGCAGCGGATCAGCTCGTTAGCAGAGCGCAAGAGCGGCGCCATGCCGGGATCGATCAATTACGTGCGGGGCGCGTCGGACTCCACGAGGCTGCGGCCACATCCTCGGGATCAGGGGTCTTACTCGGCGCGCCCGACGCCTAGTGTCTCACGTCACAGGTAGGTGAGGGCGTGGCCGACCTCTACAGCCTCAGGCACCGCCAGGTGGGGCCGCTCGCCACGTACACGACCTACGAAGCCGCCGAGCGCGAGCTAGAGGACATGCTCCAAGAGGAGCCGACCTGGACCGCGGATCTCTGGATCGAGCCGTTCGAGCTGGTCACGGTGGACGAGGGGGAACGGTTCTGACCCGATCCGTTCCTTCTAGCGCTGAGACGGCTCAGCGACGACAAGGCGGAACCTCTCCACGAGCGGTCGCCTAGCCAGTCCGGCTCGTCGTCGAGGAGCTCGAGCATCGCCGCGGTGGCTCGCGAGCGGGTGAAGAAGGTCGCAAGAGGACCCGCCTCGCGGTCCACCACGACGCAGAAGTCGTCCACCACGTCTTTCTCGGTGTGCCCACGGCGTGTGAACGCGAGCACGGGCGCTCGGGCAACCGGCGCGGTACGCCGCGCCAACGCGACGGCCGCTATGCGGAGGTCGGAGTCGACTCTGTAGCTACCGCGACGTCAAGAGCTCGTACCAGTCCTCGGCGACGGCGGTCGCGCCGGCGAGGTTCGGCTCGATCACGTTGACGAACCACGGCTCGTCCGAGGCGATGCCGTGGCCATGGAAGAGCTGCTCGAGATCGGCGAGCAGAAAACCGTGCTCGTCCGCGAGCTTCGTGATGCCTCTGTTGAGTACGTTCAGCCGACGTCGCAGCTCGAGCGTCGCCAGCCACGACAGGCCGAGCGCGCGCCGCCCCACCTCGTTGTCGCCGTCGCTCGGGTCGTAGATCGTGTTGACGACGACACGGGCGCGGAGCGGCTCGATTCGCCGTGCGATCTGGTGGAGCCGGCGCAGGCTCGCGCGCGGGAGGTCGCCGCCGAGCAGGTCGTTCCCTCCGGCGGTTAGCGTCACGACGTCTGCGCGCGCCGGCGCACGCTCGAGGTCGGCGAGCACCCCGCGTGTCGTGTTGCCGTCGCGCGTGAGGTCGACGAGCTCGAACCCGAGCTTGCGCGCAAGCTGCGACGGCGCTCCGCCGCCGCGGACGCCCGTGTAGTCGTCGATGGAGATGCTGTCGCCAAGCGCGAGATAGAAGCCCACCGCGGTAACCATGCCCTAAGCCCTGATCCAAGAGCGGGCGACTCGGCGCCCGTCTTCGAGCAGCGCTCTAACTCGCGATCAGCGTGCACGGTACGCCGTGTACGAGGCGACATCGACCTCTCGTCCGAGCTCGCCGAGGCGCGGCGGCGGTTGGCGGACCTGGAGGCGGCCCAGTCCGAATGCCGCCGAGCCGAGAACGTGCAAGTCGCGCTCTCCCGCATCGCCGAGCTCGCAAGCGCGGCACAAGACATGCAGGAGTTCCACCGAGCCGTACACCCGGTCGTCGGCGAGCTCATGCACGCGAACAACTTCTTCAGCGCGCTCCCCGGCAGCAATCGTCGTTCCCCTCGCTTGCCGCGTCCAGTGGAGCTACCGCCACGAGGCCAACGGCCGCGCCCGCGCGCTCGTAGGCTTCGCCTTCCGTGGATCCCTGGTCGTACCACTTCGCCGGTCGCGTCGACGAGCTCGTACTCGCGAGCGAGCTTCTTCGCGACAACCCGCTCGGCGATCCCTACGAGCGGCCGCTTTGGACGTACGTGCCGCCCGGCTACGACGACGACCCGAAACGGCGCTATCCCGCCGTCTATGTCCTCCAGGGCTACACGGGCCACCTCGCGATGTGGCGCAACCGCACGCCTTTCCGGCGGCCGTTCCCGGAGAACGCGGACGCGCTCTTCGCATCCGGCGAGGCGCCGCCCTGCCTGCTCGTCTTCGTCGACGCCTGGACGGCCTACGGCGGGAGTCAGTTCGTCGACTCGCCGGGGACGGGGCCCTACCACTCCTACCTCTGCGAGGAGGTCGTCCCCTTCGTGGACGAGCGCTACCGGACGCTCGCCGCGCCCGAGCACCGCGGGATCGCGGGCAAGTCAAGCGGCGGCTTCGGCGCCATGATCACCCCGATGCTCCGCCCCGACCTCTTCGGCGCCTTCGCGAGTCACGCCGGCGATTCCCTGTACGAGCTCTGCTACATCCCCACGTTCGGCAAGGTCGCCCGGGCGCTTCGCGACGACTACGAGGGCTCGTACGAGCGCTTCTGGGAGGACTTCCGGTCCCGCCCCCCGATGAGCAAGGACTCCGACGACGACCTCGTCCTCACGTACGGCTGCGCGGCGGCGTTCTCGGCCGAGCGGGACGGGACCGTACGCCTCCCCTTCGACGTGGCGACGGGCCTCCTCGTCGACGACGGCTGGGAGCGCTGGCTCGCCTGGGATCCCGTGCGGATGATCCCTCGCCACGCGGACGCTCTGCGCTACTTGCGCGCCATCTACCTCGACGCCAGCAAGCGCGACGAGTGGTACCTCGACCTCGGCGCGGAGGCGGTCCGGCGAGAGCTGGAGAAGATCGGCGTCACCGACGTCTTCTTCGAGCTCTTCGACGCGACCCATATGGGCATCGACTACCGCTACCCGATCGGGCTCAAGTACCTGGCCGAGCGGCTCTCGTAGCACTCCCGCGATCGATCCGTCCGGAAGCCGGTCGCAGCCCTTGCTCGCAGGCGGACGAGACGAAGCTTGCAAAGCCGAATTAGGGCCTTCCGAGCGTTTTCGTCTGGTCGCAATTGCTTTGCATGATCTCTTTGCTCACGCTGGCTCACGCTGTCTGAAGGTGGCCAACCGAGGAAACAGAGCGAAGAGCGTTTGCGACCGTTTTCCTTAGCCAGCATTAGCGATACTACGTCGTTCGCTACGTCGGCAACGCAGCCCTCTGGGGACTCGCGTGCACGACTCCTTCGTAGAGGAGCTATGGGGGGCCGGATCTCGCGCGCCGCGGCGGCAAGCCTCGCGATCGTCGCTCTCGCACCAAGCGATGCCTTCGCCGACCTCGGCCTGATCTTTGACCGTGCCCGTGCCGCACCCGGCGAGCGGGTGGAGGCCTTCTCGGGGCAGAAAGGCACCGGGAGGCCGGAGGGCTATCCGCCGATCGAGGACGTCCGCGTCTACTTCGTGCCGGTCGAACTCGTGACGCGGCAGACCAACCTTCGATCCACCGGCCCGCCAACCGATCCCGGCTGGTTTCCCCTCGGTCCTGTCCATCAGGACGGGGAGGGCGTGATACGGATGCTATTCCGCGTTCCGCGCGTGCCAGCGGGGGACTACACGACCGGCTTCTGGTGCCGGCCCTGCGCACCGCCCGAGGGCGACTTCTTCACGAGCGCTCGCCCGCAGGAGCAGTGGCGGCCGCACCCCTTCCGGAGAGTGATCCGGATCGGCGCACCCGCGCGCACGGCGACCCGGGAATCGCCGGACGAAGCTTCGGCCACCGGCAGCTCGCACGGCGGCAATGGCGGCATCCGGGTGGTCTTGGGCATCATCGCCGCTCTCCTTCTCGTCGGCGCTTCGCTCGCAGCACTCACCTTTTCGAGAAGGAGGACGAGGGCCTAGTAGTAGACGCAACGCGGATCCGGGGGCTTCGAACCGATGTGAGCCCCGCGCCTGCGGCCCCTACCACCTACTCACGGCCTTCGTACCGAAGCGGCGCGCGTGGTGGCCAGCGCGTCAGGCGAGAGGGACGCTCGCCGAAGCGGCGTTTGCAGCCTCCGGCTAGCCTCGCGGCGTGGCTCATGACACCCTGTCCCGGGAGGGGCTCCGCCTCTCCACGGACAGGCTTCGCCTACGCACGCCGACTCCGCGGGACGCGGACGCTCTCTACGACCTGTTCACGGACCCCGACGTCATGCATGGCTTGCGCAAAGAGCCCGTCTCAGCACCCGAGGAAGCACGAGCCATCATCGAGAAATGGATCGCCGCCTGGAGAACGGACGCCCTCGGTCCGTTCATTATTGAGACCGCGGCTACCAACCGGCAGGTGGTCGGCCAGGCCGGTCTCATGATCTTCGACACACGCGGCTGGACACCCTCGAGCTGGGCCAACGCAGGAAGGCATGCTCAGCCCGAGCTTGGATGGGCCTTGATACGGGCGCACTGGGGGCATGGATACGCGACCGAAGCAGCCGCGGCGATCCAGGAATGGGCGCATGAGTGTCGATCCATCGAACGGCTCGTCTCTCTGATCTCGTCCGACAACGTCCGCTCTCAGCGAGTCGCGGAGAGACTCGGTGCCATACCTACAGAAACCGTCACCCCTGTAGATTCGGGGCGGAAGACAGTCGTCTGGAAACATCCGCCCGCGGCCTGACCCGACGACCGTGAGTCGTTCCCGTCGACGTAGTCGACGAGATGGTCCGTCAGGCGAGGGGCTCTGAGTGTCTTCGCGCCCGCTCGCGCAAGTGAGCGCCCTCGACCTTCCGCGCAACCGGCCAGTTGAGCGGGCAGCGATGACTTCCGGGCGGCAGTGGCGTCTGAAGCACTAGCGACAGGCCACAGACGCCGCAGCCAGGCTCGCGCTGCTGGCCCTGGTTGAGCGATTCGTGATGCTCGTCACCGACGCCGTCGCGACCGCTCTGACCGGGCTGGGCGCGCCTCGGCGCGCAGACACCACACGCTCAGGGGACATTCCCGAACACTGGCCCAGGCGAGCGCGTTCTGCCCTCTTGATCCGCGCTACTCAGGGAGTAGTTACGAAAAGCGGGTGCTGAGCGAGCGCGGCAGGAGAGAGCACGGTCGCCGAGCCGAGCATCCGCACGTCAAAGCATCAGCCCCATTTCGATCAAGTCCCACAATTCGCCGTTGGCGCGCCGGATGTGTTTCGCCCGCCGTCCTTCCTCCACGAACCCGAACTTCCGGTACAAGGCGATGGCCGCCTCGTTGTGGGGGAACACGCTCAGCGTCAGCTTGTGCAGGCTTCGCGCTTGCGCCCATTCGATTGCGGCAGCTACTAACGCGGTGCCGACGCCACGCCCGCGCCAGCCGCGTGCGACCAGCATCCCGATCTCGCCGAACCCGAAACTGCTCTCTTCGACAAAGAGGACTCCGACGATCTCGCCTGCCGCGACGGCGACCAGCGTTTCGTCCACGTTCCAGTCCCCTGCCCGCTTCTCGACGTCGATCGGCGGCTCAGCCGCGATTCCGTCACGTTCCTCTGCCACAGCCGCGAAAAGGAGCGCGAGAGGACGACGATCAGCATCCTGTGCGGGCCGAATCTCAACGGCCTCTGTCGCGGCCACGGGTCGATTCTCGCAGCGCGGGTCCAGCCCAGCGTGTTTTCGCCCTCTGGTCCTTGCTAATTCAACCTGTGGGGGTCCGACCTAGGCCAGCGACCGCCACCCGACGGGCGCTCGTGACTGGTAGTCCTCGTCGTTCGAACTTCGCCCCTGCCGCATCTGCGAAGGAGGCGGCTCGGGCCGGGGCTTACGATCCGACCGGCATGGCCGAGGTTCTGCTCTTCCATCATGGGCTCGGACTGACCCCCGGGTGCCTCGCCTTCGCGGACGACATCCGCGCGGCCGGACACCTCGTCCACGCCCCGGATCTCTTCGAGGGCAGGACGTTTACCGAACGCGCCGAGGCCCGTGCCTACACAAAAGAGGTCGGCCACGACACGATCGTCGAGCGCGGTCGACTCGCAGCTGAGAGGTTGCCGAACGAGATCGTCTACGCCGGGTTCTCGCTCGGGGTACTACCCGCGCAGACGCTCGCCCAGACGCGTCCCGGCGCGAAGGGAGCGCTGCTTGTTTACGGGTGTATCCCGATGGCCGAGGTTGGCCGGCCCTGGCCGCCCCGCGTCCCCCTCCAGATCCACGTGATGGAGGGCGACAAGTTGGCCGACCTCGACATCGCCCGCGAGCTCGCCGCGACGATCGAGGACGCGGGGCTCTTCCTCTACCCGGGCGAGCGGCACCTCTTCGCCGACCGCAGCGTGCCGGACTACGAAGAAAGCGCCGCGACCCTTCTCAAGCAGCGCGTGCTCAGCTTCCTCGCCGACGTCGAGTAGCTGCACCTGGCTTCGACCTGAGCCGAGAGCGCCAATCTCCCACGCACGACCGGCTTTGTTCCTGTGGCGTTCGAAGTCGCCTTGCCCTCTTCGACGGTTAGCGGCGTCCGGGCTGGAGTCCCGCACACGCGAGGACCCGCGCGACGAAGGCGCGCTTGCCTTCCGTGTAGGCACTGAGATCGTCGCGGTGCTCTTCCGCGAGCTGCATCTTCAATGCTTCGTACTCGGCGGCGAGTGCGCGGTCGCGCCGGAGGGCGTCGCGAAAGGCGATCCGCTCCCGCCAGAGGTCGCTGCCCCGGTTGGTGAGGTGGAGCCCGTGCGTAACCTCGGACAACGGAAGCGACGGCTTCACGAAGTGGTGCGCGATCCCCGGCCGGTGGGGCGCGTACAGGTACGAGTGCTTACGCAGCCCGTCGAACGCCGCTCGCGCCTCGTCGAGGTCGCGCACGCCCGCCATCATGTCGATGATCGGTTTCGCACGAAGGCCGGGAACGGCGGTCGCACCCACGTGGTGGATGCCGCCCTCGAGCCAGGGAGCGAGCACGTGCTCGAGTAGCGCGCGCTCGTCCTCGAACCGGCGTGGCCACTCGAGGTCGTACGGGACGATGGTAATCGGGTCGTCGGCCACGTTGGGAGGACGCTACGGACGGTACGCAAGGCTGCCACGCGACCTCGCCTTCCTGCGCAGCTTAGAAGCCCCGGCCTCAGCCCGGGGTTGCGGGGGCGCGGCCAGTTCCGCTCGGGGCCCGAGCTGCGGCTTGCAGGGCGAGCGGTTGCTTCGGCTGGGTGAATTTGCGTGGGGGCACCGGTGGGGCACGCGGGTGTACCAGGGCGATCTTCCTGGCACGCATGGACCTTCGTATGCACGCGGTTTTCGTGCCTCAGCGCGCGGCTGCATGGGCCGTGAAGGACTCGAACCTTCAACCTTGGGATTAAGAGTCCCCTGCTCTACCAGTTGAGCTAACGGCCCCGGGAAGCCCCGCCGGCCATTGTACCGCCGTCCTACGTCCGCTCTAAGCGGCGGCGCACGTACCACCGGAGGTCACGGCCAGTCCGGTAGCCGTACGAGAAGAGCGAGACGCCGGTGAGGAGAAGCTGCTTGGTCATGCGGGCCAGCTAGATTCGACCGCCGCGGTGCGTGTCCTCTCCGTTGTCGGCAACCGACCCCAATTCATCAAGTCCGCACCCGTCTCCGAGGCGTTACGCAGCGCGGGCATCGAGGAGGTCGTCCTGCACACCGGGCAACACTACGATCGCGAGCTCTCGGCGGTCTTCTTCGACGAGCTCCGCCTAGCCTCCCCCGCGTATCTGCTCGAGACCGGCTCGGGGAGCCACGCGGAGCAGACGGCGCGCATGCTCCCCGGGATCGAAGCGGCCGTCCTCGCGGAGCGCCCCGACGCCGTGCTCGTCTACGGCGATACGAACTCGACGCTCGCAGGCGCGCTCGCAACCGTGAAGACGAACGTCCCCGTCGCCCACGTCGAAGCCGGCCTTCGCTCCTTCGACCGCACGATGCCCGAGGAGGTGAACCGGGTCGTCGTGGACGCGGTCTCGACGCTCCTCTTCTGTCCGACGGACGCTGCCGTCGCAAATCTGCGCCGGGAAGGGGTGACGGAAGGTGTCCACCAGGTCGGTGACGTGATGTTCGACGCGAGCGTTCGCCTCGGGCCGATCGCGCGCGAACGGTCACGGGCCCTCGCCGACGCCGGCGTCGAGCCGGGCGCCTACGTGCTCGCGACGCTCCACCGGGAGGCGAACGTTCGCCCCGAGGCGCTGCGTGCGATCGCGGGCGGCCTCGCTCGTCTGGACGAGCCCGTCGTCTTCCCGGCGCACCCGCGGACGCGGGCGGTCCTCTCCGAGGAGCGGATCGAGCTCGGGCCGCGCGTTCGCCTCCTCGCGCCGGTCGGCTACCTCGACTTCGCGGCGCTCGCCTCCCAGGCACGAGTCGTGGTCACCGACTCGGGCGGCGTCCAGAAGGAGGCGTACTGGTTCGCCGTCCCGTGCGTCACCGTGCGGAGTACGACCGAGTGGACGGAGACGGTCGAGGCGGGCTGGAACACCCTCGTCGGTGCGAATCCCGACGCCCTCGTCGCGGCCGTCCGCGAAGCGGCGACGCCGGGCGAGCGCCCGCCGCTCTACGGCAACGGCTCGGCCTCGGCGAGGATCGCGGAGCTCCTCTATACGATTCCGCGGCGATGACGGGCGAGCGCGTCACCGTCGCCCTGGCCGGCCTCGGCTACTGGGGCCCGAACCTCGCCCGAAACTTCGACGACCTTCCGGACGCCGAACTCGCGTGGCTGGTCGACGCGGACGACGAACGGCGGGCGCGCTACGCCGCGCGGTTTTCCTCGGCTCGCACGACGACGCGCTTCGAGGACGTCCTCGAGGACGACGCGGTGGACGCCGTCGTCGTCGCGACGCCCGTCGTCACGCACGCGGAGCTCGCGCGACAGGCGCTCCAGGCCGGCAAGCACGTCTTCGTCGAGAAGCCGATCGCGTTGACGGCCGACGAGGCCGACGAGGTCGTCGCGCTCGCCGAGGAGCGCGGGCTCGCGCTCATGCCCGGCCATCTCCTCCTCTACCACCCCGGCGTGCAGCGGCTCAAGGCGATCGTCCAGTCGGAGGAGCTCGGCCGGCTCCTCTGCGTCTACGGGAATCGCCAGAATCTCGGGAAGATTCGCCGGGACGAGAACGTCCTCTGGAGTCTCGGCGCCCACGACCTCTCGGTGATCCTCGACTTGGTCGGAGAGGAGCCGAGCGAGCACTGGGCGCGCGGCGAGTCGTTCCTGAACGCGGGCGTCGAGGACGTCGTCTTCTGCTACCTCCGCTTCCCCTCGGGCGTTGTCGCCCACATGCACCTGTCGTGGCTCGACCCGCACAAGATGCGCAAAATCACTGTCGTCGGCGACCGCAAGATGGCCGTCTTCGACGACATGGAGCTCGACCGGAAGGTGACCGTCTACGACAAGGGCCCGCAAGAGCCGGCCGACACGTACGGGGAGTGGCTGACGCGCACCGGCGACATCTGGAGTCCGAAGATCCCGAACGACGAGCCCCTTCGCCTCGAGTGTGAGCACTTCCTCGCCCTCGTTCGCGGAGAGGCCGACTCGGCGCCGGCGCGGGCGAACGGGGTCGCGGTCGTTCGCGCGCTCGAGGAGCTCCAACGCTCGCTCGAGCGAGAGCGCGTGTGACCCGGGTCGCCGAGTCGGCCGTCGTCTACCCGGACGTCCGGCTGGGCCGCGACGTGCTCGTCGAGGCGAACGCCGTCCTCGGCAAGCGGCCCACGCTCGGCCGCCGCTCGACGACGAGCCGCGCCGAACTCGCGCCGCTCGTCATCGGCGACGGGACGGCCATCCTCGCC
>JALZFU010000217.1 GCA_030861385.1 Actinomycetota bacterium | reverse complement strand
GAGTTCACGCGGGTCGAGGAGCTGGCGGACCGGGTGCACGAGCTCGGCAAGAAGGGGCTCCAGATCCAGCGCTACAAGGGTCTCGGCGAGATGAACCCGGAGCAGCTCTGGGAGACGACCATGGATCCCGCGAAGCGCTTGCTCGTGCGGGTGGACGTCGACGACGCGAGCGCCGCCGACCAGCTCTTCTCGATGCTGATGGGCGACCAGGTCGAGCCGCGCCGCCAGTTCATCGAGGAGAACGCGAAGGACGTGCGCTTCCTCGATGTCTGAGCTCGAGACCGGCGCCCTAGGCCCGGGCCGCATCGAGCCGCGCGAGCTCGAGCAGGAGATGCGCTCGAGCTACCTCGACTATGCGATGTCGGTCATCGTCGGGCGCGCGCTCCCCGATGTCCGGGACGGCCTCAAGCCGGTCCACCGGCGGGTGCTGTACGGGATGCACGAGGCCGGAATGCAGCCGAACCGCCCGTACAAGAAGTGCGCGCGCATCGTCGGCGACGTGATGGGGAGCTACCACCCGCACGGCGACCAGACGATCTACGACACGCTCGTCCGGCTCGCGCAGCCGTTCTCGATGCGCTATCCGCTCGTCGACGGGCAGGGCAACTTCGGCTCCCTGGACGACGATCCGCCCGCCGCCATGCGCTACACCGAGTGTCGGCTCGCGCGGCTCGCGACCGAGCTATTGCGGGACATCGACGCCGACACGGTCGACTTCGGGCCGAACTACGACGAGTCCCGCCGCGAGCCGACCGTCCTGCCCTCACGGTTCCCGAACCTCCTCGTGAACGGCTCGGCGGGCATCGCGGTCGGCATGGCGACGAACATCCCGCCCCACCACCTCGGCGAGGTCGTGGACGGGATCGTCGCGCTCATCGACGACCCCTCGCTCGACGTCGACCGCCTCTCGCGCCACATCAAGGGCCCGGACTTCCCGACGGGCGGCATCATCGTCGGCCGCTCCGGGATCAGAGACGCCCATCGCTCCGGCCGCGGGAGGATCGTCGTGCGGGCTCGCGCCCACATCGAGGAGCTTCGCGGCGGCAAGACGGCGGTCGTCGTTACCGAGCTTCCGTACGGCGTCAAGAAGGGCGGCGACACGGGCGTCATCAAGAAGATCGCCGACCTCGTCCAGGAGAAAGTCCTGACCGAGATCTCGGATCTCGCTGACCACTCGGACAAGTCCGGGATGCGGATCCACGTCGAGCTGAAGCGCGACGCCGTTCCACAGGTCGCGCTCAACAAGCTCTTCAAGCACACGCCGCTGCAGACCGCGTTCGGCTACAACGCCGTCGCGCTCGTCGACGGCGTCCCGAAGACGCTCTCGCTCCTCGAGCTCATCCGGCACTACCTCGACTACCAGCGCGAGGTCGTCACCCGCCGCTCGAAGTACGAGCTTCGGAAGGCGGAGGAGCGAGCGCACATCCTCCAGGGCTACCTGACGGCGCTCGACAACCTCGACGAGGTCATCGCGCTGATCCGGGGCTCCGCGGACAGCGATGCCGCCCGCTCCGGACTGATGGAGCGCTTCGGGCTGACCGAGATCCAGGCGCAGGCGATCCTCGACCTGCGGCTCGCGCGCCTGACCGGTCTCGCCCGGAAGGAGATCGAGGGCGAGTACGCGGACCTCCAGGAGCGGATCGGCGAGCTTCGCGCAATCCTCGGCGACCCCGCCCGGATCGACGGCGTCATCCGCGAGGAGCTCCTCGAGATCAAGCAGATCTACGGCCGCGGCGACGAGCGGCGGACCGAGATCGTCGCCGCCGAGGAGGAGCTCGAGCTCGAGGACCTGATCGCCGAGGAGGACATGGTCATCGCGATCACGCGCTCCGGCTACGTGAAGCGGCTTCCCGTCGGCACGTACCGCGAGCAGCGCCGCGGCGGTATCGGGGTCATGGGGATGGAGCTCAAGGACGATGACTACATCGAGCACCTCGTCATCGCCTCGACGCACGACTACCTGCTTTTCTTCACCTCGGTCGGGAAGGTGTACCGCCTCAAGGTCCACGAGCTCCCGCTCGGCAGCCGCCAGTCGAAGGGGCGGGCGATCGTGAACCTGCTCCCGCTTGCGCAG
This sequence comes from Actinomycetota bacterium, assembly GCA_030861385.1. Classification (GTDB taxonomy): domain Bacteria; phylum Actinomycetota; class Thermoleophilia; order Gaiellales; family Gaiellaceae; genus JALZFU01. The sequence goes on along the minus strand of JALZFU010000217.1, from coordinate 8,244 downwards.
GGCGAGACGATCCGGACCGTGATCGCGACCCGCGACTTCAAGGAGGCGGAGTACCTTGTGCTCGCGACGAAGCGGGGCGTCGTCAAGAAGACGCGCTTCGCCGAGTACAACACGCCGCTCAGGGCCGACGGGATCATCGCGATCAAGCTTCGCTCCGACGACGAGCTCGTTGGCGTCCTCCACTCGTCGGGGGACGACGACATCCTGCTCGTCTCGCGGAAGGGCCAGGCGGTTCGCTTCCACGAGAGCCAGGCGCGGCCGATGGGGCGGGCGACGGAGGGCGTCTGCGGCATGCGGCTTCGGGAGGACGACGAGGTGATCGCCGCCGACATCGCGCGAAACGACGCCGACCTTCTCGTCGTCACCGAGAACGGGTTCGGGAAGCGAACGCGAATCGACGAGTACCCGGTCAAGGGCCGGGGCGGGATGGGTGTGAAGACGGTACAGCTGACCGAGGCCCGCGGGCAGCTCGCGGGGGCCATGGTCGTCCGCGAGGGGCACCAGCTGATGCTCATGTCGACCGGGGGGACCGTGATCCGGATCCCGGCCGAGGACGTCAAGCGACTCGGCCGCTCGACCCAGGGCGTGATCGTGATGCGCCTGCGTCGACACGAGCGCGTCTCGACGCTCGCGCGCGTCGTCGAGCAGACGGAGGGCGAGGCGGCCGCGGGCGAGCCGGACGGCGCGGGGCCGATCAACGTCGGCCCGTCGTCCGCCTAGAACGAGGGCTTCCCGGCGCGCAGCCGCTCGGCCGCTTCCTCGGGCGCGAGCGAGTTCACGTAGATCCCGGCGCCGAGCTCGAGGCCGGCTAGGACGGTGAGCCGCGGGACGAGCTCGACGTGCCAGTGGGCGCCGTCGTGCACCCACGCGTTCAGCGGGACGGGCCCCTCGATCGCCTGGAGAAGACGGACGGCCTCTGCGAGGAGCGCGACCGCGCTCGCGAGGCGCGCGTCGGCGAAGGCGCTCTCCGGCGGGTGCTCCAACGGTGCGATCAGGAGCTCGTACGGGAGGCGGCCGGCGTAGGCGGCGAGGAGGACGAGGTCGGGCGTTTGCCGGACGAGACGCGTCGCGTCGCGGACCTCCTCGCGGAGAAACGCGCACGCCGGGCAGCCGTTCCCGGAAAGCTCGTCCTCGGCCGCGAGCGCGGGCGGTCGCTCGCGAAGCCAGACGAGCTGTGAGTGGGAGTGGGAGCGGCTCGCGCCCGCCTCTCTCCCCTCGTTCACGAGCGCGTGGACGTACACGAACCCGTCTTCTCGCGCCGCGGCTGCGCGCTCGCTCCACGCGCGGGCGACGAGCCCGAGCTCGTCGCGTCCGAGCTCGGCGATCGAGACGGCGTGGCGAGGCGCGTGCACGACGACCTCTTGGCGTTCGAGGGCCGGGTAGAGGTTCGGTACGACGCGGACGCGCCAGCCGGGCGTATTCGCCTCCTCCGCTGCCCGCCCGAGCGCGAGCGTCTCGGGCGGCGTGAGCGGCTCGCGCCCCTCGCAGAAGGGGCACCCGGCGAGCTCCTTCTCGGTCGGTGCGGCTCCGAGTCCGCGAGCCGCCCCTGGGCGCGCGGCGCGGCCGGGGGCGACCGCGACGATTCGACCCGAGAGCGGGTCGCGGCGAAGCTCGGGGGCGGGGCTCAGCCCTGCGCAGCCCCGTCGGCCGAGCGCTCGGCGAGCTGCATAAGCGGCCGGAAGAGCTCGAGCGGGAGCGGCAAGATGAGGGTCGACGAGCGCTCCGAGGAGATCTCGAGCATCGTCTGGAGGAAGCGAAGCTGGAGCGTCACGGGGTTCCCGCTCATGACGTTCGCTGCCTCGCGAAGCTTCTCCGAGGCCTGGAACTCGCCCTCCGCCGCGATCACCTTGGCGCGGCGCTCGCGCTCGGCCTCCGCCTGGCGCGCCATCGCGCGCTGCATGCCGGTCGGGATCTCGACGTCCTTCACCTCGACGATCGAGACCTTGATCCCCCAGGGAGACGTCGCCTCGTCGATGATCTGCTGGAGAATCGCATTGATCTTGTCGCGCTCGGAGAGGAGCTCGTCGAGCACGTGCTGGCCGAGGACGCTTCGCAGCGTCGTCTGCGAGATCTGCGACGTCGCGACCATGAAGTTCTCGACCTGCACGATCGCCTTCTCCGGGTCGATGATTCGGAAGTAGGCAACCGCGTTCACTCGCACGGGGACGTTGTCGCGCGTGATCACCTCCTGCGGCGGGATGGTGAGCGTCACCGTCCGCAGGTCGACTCGAACCATCTTGTCGATGATCGGAATGAGGAGGAAGAGACCCGGTCCCTTCGGTGGGGACTTGAGGCGGCCGAGGCGGAAGATGACGCCGCGCTCGTACTCGCGCGCGACGCGGACGGACGCGGAGAGCAGGAAGAGGAGGAGGACGGCGACGGCTCCCAGGGCGATGAGCGCGACGGTCATGTGCGCATCCTATGCGCCGACCGGTTCCCGGACGTCGGCGCGGCGAACGGCGAGGACGAGGCCGTCCTCGATGCGCTCGACGCGCACCCGTTCGCCGGCGGCGATCGGCTCGCCGTCCGAGCGGGCTCGCCACAGCTCGCCGTGGACGAAGACGTAGCCCGTCGGGTCGAGCGGCTGGCGGACGATGCCGACGTCGCCGACGAGCTCTTCCTCGCCCGTTTGCGGGCGGGTGCGGCGAACCTCGACCACCTTCGTGAGGGCGACGCCGAGGACGAGCGCAAGCGTGCCGCCGATCGCGAGCGCGACCCAGACGGACACGTCGTAGGCGTCTCCGGCCGGATCGAAGAGGAAGAGCGCGCCGACGACGAAGCTGACCGTCCCCGCGAGCGCGAGGGCACCGTGGCTCGTCACGAACGCCTCGGCGGCGAAGAACGCCACCGCGAGGAGGAGAAGGAGGACGCCTGCCCAGCTGATGGGGAGGATCTGGAGACCGAAGAGGCCGACCACGAGCGAGATCGCACCGATCGTCCCCGGGAAGACGAGCCCCGGGTTCAGGACTTCGACCGTGATCCCGAGGACGCCGATCGACATGAGGACGAGGATCAGGTTCGGATCGACGAGCGTGTCGAGAACGCGCTTCCAGAAGCTCATCTCGATCGTGACGACCTGCGCGCCGTCCGTGTCGAGGACGAGGCCCTTGGGTTTCGTGCGCGTCCCGTCGATCTCGGCGAGAAGCGACGGAAGGTCGTTCGCGACGACGTCGACCACGTTCTCGTCGAGCGCCTCTCGCGCCCCCAGGTTGGACGCCCTGCGCACGGCGTCCTCGGCCCACTCGGCGTTTCGGCCGTGCTCCTTCGCGAGCTCGTGGAGGAACGTCGCGGCGTCGTTCACGACCTTCCGGCGCAGGTCGGCGGGAATCTCCTCGCCGCTCGCCGAGATGGGCGTCGAGGAGCCGATGTTCGTCTGCGGCGCCATCGCGGCGACGTCGGCGGCCATGGCGAGGAAGACGCCGGCAGACGCCGCGCGGGCTCCCGGCGGCGCAACGTAGACGACGACGGGAACGCGCGCGTCGAGCTCCTTCTTGATGATCGCCCGCATCGAAGTATCGAGCCCACCCGGCGTGTCCGTGACGAGGACGACCGCCGCGTAGCCCTCGCGCTCGGCTCGGTCGATCGCGTCCGTCAGGTAGTCCTGCGTGACTGGGTTCACGTCGTTCTCGAACTCGACCGCGAGGACGCGAGGTCGCTCGTTCCGCTCCGCCGCTTGCGCCGATGTCTCCGCCACGAGCACGACGCCCACCACGGCGGCGACGAGGAGGAGCACGCGCAGAAGAGTCATGCGGGAGGCTGTAAGGATTCTATCTGCCTGCTCTCTCGGCCCTTGAAGCCCTCCACGATCTGTGGTTCGGTCGAACGCCAGCGCTTATGACGTCGCCGCGAGCCGCCAGTCTCGCGCTCGTCCTCTCGCTCCTTCTCGTCGGCTCCGCCTCGGCCGGCGTTCGCGTGGTGAGCCGCGACGAGCCTCTTCCCGTGACGGTCCGCGAGCACGCGCGCGCCGTCGGCGTCCGGACGCTCGCGCCACGGCTCGCGCCGTCGCGCTTCAACCTTGCGGGCGTCCAGTGGCGCGGTCGCGGTCAGGTGTGGTTTCGGACGGCTCGTGCCCGGGGCGCGTGGAGCGCCTGGCGCCCGGCTCGACCCGAGGCCGAGGATCGGCCCGATTCGGGAAGCCCGGAAGCGGGCCGGCATCCCGGGTGGAAGCTCGGGAACCCGTACTGGACGGGGCCGGCGACACGGATTCAATACCGCCTCGTCGGGCCCGTGGCTCGGCTTCGTGCCTACTTCCTCTGGAGCCCGCTTCGCGCTGGAACGACGGTCGTCCGCCGTGCGGTGCTCGTTCCCGGGAGGCCGCGGATCATTACGCGGGCTCAGTGGGGCGCCGACGAGTCGATCGTTCGTGCCCCTCCGTCCTACGCCGAGCGGGTCGCGTTCGCGGTTGTCCACCACACGGCGGGAGCGGCTCCGTCCTCGCCTGCCCAGTCGGCGGCGATGGTTCGCGGCATCCTCGCCTACCACATTCGCTCGAACGGCTGGAACGACATCGCCTACAACTACCTCGTCGATCCCTTCGGTCAGATCTTCGAGGGTCGGGGGGGCGGGATCACACGGCCCGTCGTCGGCGCGCATGCGCAGGGGTTCAACACCGGCAGCTCCGGCGTCGCCGTGCTCGGAAACTACGAGTCGCGCGTCCTCACGGCTGCGGCTCGCGGGGCGCTCGTCAGGCTCTTGGCCTGGCGCCTCGACGTCGCCCACGTCGATCCGACCTCGCGTCTGACTTGGATCTCGGGCGGAAGCCCGAAGTGGCCGGCGGGGAGAGCCGTCGTCTTGCGGGCGGTGTCCGGCCATCGCGACGTCGGCTTGACCGCGTGTCCGGGCGCCAACGCGTATGCGAAGCTCGGCGGGGTCGCCGCCGCAGCGGCCGCGTACGGCGGTCCGAAGCTCTTCGATCCCCGCGTCCGCGGGTCGGTGGGCCGGCCGGTTCGGGTCACCGCGCGACTTTCGACTCCGCTTCCGTGGACGGTGACCGTGATCGATGCCGCGGGTCGCACGCTTGGGAGGGGGGCGGGCTCGGGCACGGCGATCGACTGGACGTGGGACGCGACCCGCGTCGCGCCAGGTCGCTACTCGTATGCGATCGAGGCGGGTTCCGACGTTCGCCCGGCGCAGGGCACGATCAAGAGCCCGCTTCCGCTCGAGGTGACGCGTCTCGCCCTCGATCGCACCGTCGTGACACCAAACGGCGACCGGGTCGCAGACGCTGTCCGTGTCGCGATTCGGCTCACCCTCCCGGCGACCGTGTCACTCTCGCTCGCGGACGCGAGCGGACGGCGCGTCGCCACGATCGTCTCGCCTCGCGCCCTTCGCGCCGGCACGACGACGCTCGTCTGGCGCGGACGCGACGCCACCGGTGCGCCGGTCGCGGACGGGCGCTATGCGCTCGTCGTCTCGGCAGCGGCCGGGAGCCAGAGCGCCTCGGCGCGAACGGGGCTCGTCGTCGACCGGACGCTGGCCCATTTCACGCTTCGACCGCGCACCTTCTCGCCGAACGGCGACGGGAGGCGCGAGGTGGTCACGTTCGGCTATCGCCTCGAGCGTTCGGCGTCCGTCCGCCTCCGCATCCTCGCGGGCTCGCGCCCGGTCGCGACGGTGGTCTCGACACGCCAGCGCGGCCCCGCGTCGCACGCGGTCCCTTGGGACGGCACGTCGGGCGGGGTGCTCGTCGCCGACGGGCGCCTCCGTGCCGTCCTCGACGCGACGACGTCGCTCGGGACGCGCATACTTGCGGGCACGCTCACGCTCGACACGACGGCGCCGCGGATCGTGAGGCTTCGCGCCGTTCGGACCCGGGGCGGCACGCGCGTGACCTTCCGGGTAAGCGAGCGCGCTCGCATCCGAGTTCGATTCGGTTCCCGGACGGTTCGCATCTCGAGCGGACGCGGCCGTGTCACCATCTGGCGGCGCTTTCGTCCCACGGTCGTCGCCGTCTTGGCGCGCGACGCGGCCGCGATCGAGAGCCGCGTCGTCACGGCCCGCGTGCGCCGCTAGCGGTCGTAGCGGACCTCTCCGGACTCGACGAGGCGACGCTCGCCGCCGAGATCGACCTCGAGGCGACCCTGGCGGTCGATCGCGATCGCGTGGCCGGCCTCGCCGTCGACGTAGACGCGGCGGTTTCGGAGGAAGTCGCGCGGGCCGAGCTCCTCGTAGAGGGCATCCACTCCACCGGCCGTCCAGAGCTTGTAGGCGCGCTCGGTCTCGAGGACGAGCTCGGCGAGGAGCGGTGCGCGGGCTCGCCGCACCGCGTCGATCGTGAAAAGCGAGGCGGGGGGAGTCGTCGTCTCGTTCGGAAGCTCCTCTCGCCGCTGGTTGACGTTCAGGCCGATCCCGAGGAGGACGACTCCCTCCCTCGCTTCCGCTAGGACGCCTGCCACCTTGCGCCGGTCGACCATGACGTCGTTCGGCCACTTGATCTGGGTCGCGAGGCCGAGCGCGCGTTCGACGGTCAGCGCCGTCGCCACGCCGCCCACGAGCGAGAGCTCGGGTGCGCGCCGCTCGCGAGGCGGGCGGAGCAGCAGGGAGCAGAGGATCGACGTCCCTGGGGGCGCCGTCCAGCGGCGTCCCAAGCGCCCGCGGCCCGCGGTCTGCTCGTCGCAGACGGCGACGGCGCCCTCGTCGCATTCCCGCTCGAGGAGCGTCTGGGTCGACTCGCAGCGCTCCCGGAAGACGTACGGCTTCCCGAAGCCGCCGTGGAGGAGGGGCTCGACGACCTCGGGCGCGAGGGAATCCGACGGCGCTTCAGGCACGGACGAAGGGGGGCCGCCTACCGAAGCGTGCGCGGCCGGGAGGGAAGGGAGCATGGCGGGGCTCTCGGGCCGCGAGACGTGCGTTCGGCATCGGCGGGTGAGGCACTAGACTAACGCGGCCGTGCAACCGTCCGTGCCCGCGTTCCGTCTTTCCGAGGAGAGGGTGCGCGTGCCGATTCTCGTCGCGTACCGAAAGCTCGGCGATCTCGCGCTCGTCGCCAAGGCGAAGGCGGGCGATCAACCCGCGCTCGACGTGCTCGTGGAACGGCATGCGCCCCGGGTTAACCGGCTCGCCGCGCAGCTCATGGGCGACCTCGAGGACGCCCGCGACGCCGCGCAGGAGTCGCTCGTGAAGCTCTGCACGCGCCTTCGCCAGTTCCGCGGCGAGGCCCAGTTCGCGACGTGGTTGCACCGCCTCGTCGTGAACACGTGCCGCGACTTCCAGGACAGAAAGCAGGTCCGCGCGACAGAGCCGCTGCCGGCGACGGACGAGGCGGCCGGGGACGACGTGGATCCGACGCGGGCGCACGTGCTCGCCGATCTTCGACGCGACCTCGCCGACGCCTTCGCGCGCCTTTCTCCTGACCAGCGCGCGGTCGTCGTTCTCCGCGACGTCCTCGACCTCTCGTACGAGGACGTCGCCCTCGCCGCCCGGATTCCCGTCGGGACGGCGAAGTGCTACGTGCACCGCGGCCGCGAGCGGCTACGCGCGCGGCTCGAGGGGCACGTCGGGACCTCCGCCGGCACGACGGCGCCGGCGACCTTCGCGTCGTGAAGGCGCCGCTCGGGCGACGCGAGATCGAGGAGATCCTGCCGCACCGCGATCCGTTCCTGCTCCTCGACGAGGTGACCGCGATCGAGCCCGGGCTGCGGGTCGTCGCCCGAAAGCGCGTGCGCGAGGACGAGTGGTACCTCGCCGGGCACTTCCCGGGGCGGCCGATCATGCCGGGCGTCCTGATGGTCGAGGCGATGGCGCAGGCCGGCGCCGTCGCCGTCCTCTCGGAAGAGGCGAATCGAGGCAGGCTCGCCCTCTTCGCGGGGATCGACGACGTCCGCTTCAAGCGGATCGTGAAGCCCGGGGACGAGCTCGAGGTGACCTGCGAGCTCGAGCGCCTGCGAGGCCCCGTCGGGCGCGGGAAGGCGCGGGCGACGGTCGACGGCGACGTCGCCGTCCGCGGGACGCTCACGTTCGCCCTCGCCGACTTGCCGGGATGATCGCGAACGTCTCGCGCAACGGCACGCGGGTCGGGATCACCGGTCTCGGCGTGCACCTGCCCGAGCGCGTCCTCACGAACCAGGACCTCGAGCGGATGGTCGAGACGTCCGACAAGTGGATCACCGAGCGGACGGGGATCAAGGAGCGTCGGATCGTCGCGCCCGACGAGGCCGCGAGCGACATCGCTCTCCCGGCCGCGCGCCGGGCGCTCGCGCAGGCGGGCGTGACGCCAGAGGAGCTCGACGCCGTCGTCGTCGGGAC
>JALZFU010000216.1 GCA_030861385.1 Actinomycetota bacterium | reverse complement strand
GCCTTGGTCCGCGAGAACGACGAGCGCGCCCGCCGTGCGCCCGGATCGCACCACCGGGACGGCGACGAGAGCGCCCGACGCCCCGAGACGCGGCGTCCGCCCAGCGAGAAGCTCCTCTGCGGCCGCTCGCAACGGCTCCTCGAACCCGTCGTCCTCGATGCCCGTGAGGCGCCGAGCTTCCCGACCGTCGTCGTAGGCCCAGAGCGAGGCCGCGCGCACGGGAGCAAGGGTGGCCAAGATCCGAAGCACCGCCTCGGCCGCGAGCGCCGGCGGGAAGTCGTTGAGGCGGGGATCTCGGAGAGCGAAAAGGCAGATCGCACGTCGGACGACGTCCACGTCGGCACCGGCGATCGCGGCTGCTTCCGCGACCGCCCGCTCGACGACTTCCTGCAACCGCTCCGGCTCGAGAACGTGCCCACGGACGAGATCGGCGGCGAACGTCACGGCGCTCACGAACTCGCTGCCGGGAGAATGGGAGGCCGCGAGCGGGACCGCACCCGAGCCGCGAGCTTCGTCGCACCGGGACGCCTCCCGCGCGAGGGGGGCGACCGCGCTCGCGTCGTGCTCGCGTCCGCGAGCGCGCGCTGATTCGGCGAGCGCTCGATCGCCCTTCGTCCGTGCTCTCACCAGCGTCGACGCAGACAACGCTCCTCCGCAGTTTTTCGGGCAGCGAACTGCTGCCGCAGCCCGGATGGTGCACCGTGGCGAATCCTCCGGCAATAGGCCGGCCGGATCATCGCGCGTTGACCTTTCCCAACGAGCCGAACCGACCGTTGAGAGCGTTCAACGGCGGATGATCCAGACGGCCCATGGACGGCGAGCGCCCGCGGCGGCACGCTGGGGCGAGGTTCGAAAAGGGTTGATCGAACGGCGCCCCGGGCGACGACAAGACACGGAGGTAGAGACGCGATGAAGGTTCTGATCGCCGACGATCACCGGCTCATCCTCGACGGGATACGACGCGCCCTCGAGAACGCGGACGACATCGAGATCGTCGGTGAGGCGACGAACGGAAGTCAGGTCGTCCCGCTCGTCCGGCGTACGAATCCGGACGTGCTCCTCCTCGATATGCGAATGCCGCAGATGGACGGCCTCGCTTGCATCGATCAGATCAAGAAGCAAGGCCTCGACGTGAAGATCGTCGTGCTTTCCGCGTACAGAGACGCCGACCACATCCAGGCTGCCTTCAACCGCGGCGCCAACGGATACATCGTGAAGAGCATCAACCCCGTCGACCTCGCGTCGGCGGTACGGCAGGCGATGGAAGGAACGTTCTTCAGCCCGGTCGACCCGTCCGCAGCGAACGAGGCGGAGGTCGCCTCGTCAGCCGGTCTCACGGAGCGCGAGCTCGACATCCTGAAGGCCGTCGCGCGCGGGCTCTCGAATCAACGGATCGCCAAGGAGTTTTGGATCACCGAGCAGACGGTGAAGTTCCACCTCTCGAACATCTACCGCAAGCTCGGAGTATCGAGTCGCACGGAGGCGACGCACTACGCGTACGAGCGCGGTCTAGTCGAGAGCCCGCTCTACGCGGGCGCGGGCGGGTAGGCTCTCTCCCTTCCCTCCCCGCGCCGATCGGCTCACTGTGGCCGGCCGCGAGGAAACGATCGCAGCGATTCCGCGCTCGCGCCTGAGGGCGCCGAGTACGTCGTGAGCAAACGTTCCGGCGAGTCCGGCAAGCGCGAGCCGTAACGCAAGTCGAAGGCGAGGACGGGCGGCCCGGATGGTGGCGCGAGCCTCACCCTCGATAGCGACGCGACGAGCGGGGTGCCTACCTCATCGTTTCGACGGACGAGGCCCCGTAGGCGCTCCTCCGCGCGGGGCGGCCAGCAGATCGGCGAAGACCTCGGCGACGAGGCCGTCGAACGACGCCGGGAGGAGGCCGCGCTCATCCACGAACTCCCTGAGGTGGAAGAGGTACGCCCGCCACTCGTCGAGCTGCTCCGGGAACTCGTGTGCTCGCTCGTGGACAAGCGCGTCCAGCGAGGAGAGGTCGTACGGGCATATCGCCGGAACTCGTGGAGAGACGGGCTCGGTCAGGCTCGTCGCGGCATCGGGGCCGGGCGCGGTGACGGCGACCCCGCGTCCGAGTCGCTCGTCGAGGAGGGCTTCCAGGCGTGCCAGCGCCTGCTCGCGCTGCGCCAGCGCCTGCTCGCGCTCGGTCAGCGCTTGCTCGTTCGCGAGGACGATCTCTTCGCGATCGGTGAGCGCGCGCTCGCGCTCGACCAGCGCGCCTTCGCGGGCGGAGAGAGCCGCCGCCAGTTCGCGGAGCTTCGCCTCCTGCCGGAGCGCCGCCTCCTCGCGCGTGGCG
>JALZFU010000211.1 GCA_030861385.1 Actinomycetota bacterium | reverse complement strand
GGCTGGGCCTACGCGTGGGCGAGCGCCGATCTCGCGGAAACGCGCGCGTCCTACGACGCGGCGCGCGTCAAGCTCGCCGCCCTCGACGTGCCGGTCGCGCCGCCCGCCGAGAAGAGCCTCGTCCGTCTCCGTGAGGAGCGGGACCTTCGAAAGACCGCGCTCGCATCGGCCCTCGCGACGCGCATCGCGTGGGATCGCGTTCTGCGCGAGGTGTCTCTCGTCATCCCCGAGGACGTGTGGCTGACGTCCCTCTCGGCGAACGTCCAGCCCGAGTCCGCGCCGGAGTCGGCGAGCGACGGCGCCGCCGCTCCCACGAAGCTCTTGGTCGACGGCTATACGCGATCACAGCGGAGCGTCGCTCGCCTGTTGGCGCGGCTCTCGATCGTCCCGGCGTTTCGCTCGGTGCAGCTGCTCGGAAGCACGCGAACCGTGGTCGCGAAGCAAGAGGTCTTCAAGTTCTCGCTCGCCGCAACGCTGAAGCCGCCGGAGCGCACGACGTGACGAGGCGAATCCCCCTCCCGCTCGTGGTCGCGCTCGCGTTTCTCATCGTCGCCGGCACCGTCTACTTCGCGGCGATCGAGCCGAAGCGGAGTGAGGCGGCACGCCTGAAGCAGGAGTTGCGCGTCCTCGAGACGCGGCGCGCGAGCACCGTCGCCCATCGGCACCGCGCACCGGCCGTCCGGATCGACGTCGCCGATGTCTTCCGACTGGCAAAAGCGATTCCCAACCAGGAAGACATGGCAGGGATCCTGCTCGAGCTCGACTCGCTCGCATCTGCGACTGGGATCGATTTTCTCTCGGTCACGCCGACCGCGACCGACGAAAACTCGACGAACGGGCTCGTTTCGGTCACGGTCACCTTCGACGGGAGCTACTACGACGTCGTCGACTTCATCTTCCGGCTGAGGAACCTCGTCACCGTCGAGGACGGCAAGCTCGACGCGAGAGGGCGGTTCTACACGCTCAGCTCGCTCGACCTGCACGAAGCCGAGGGTGGATTCCCGGACGTCGAGGCCGTGCTCACGGTCTCCGCCTACGTCTTCAACTCGCCGGCGGAGGGCGACGATCAAAATCTCCCGTCGCCGACCACCGCCGCGGAGCAACAGGGATCGACTTCGGGCTCGACGCCCGCGCCCGCGGCCCCCACGTCCACGTCTCCGCCTCCGGCCGGTACGGCGGGCGCGAACGGCTCCTCCGAGCCGTCGCCGCCGGATCGAGCCGCCGTGGGAGGTGCGCCTTGACCGGTTCGCGCCGTGAGGCGACCGCCTCGGAAAAGCAGCGGAAGCAGAGAAAGGCCCTCCTCGTGCTCACGCCCGTGCTCCTCTTGCTGCTCGTCTGGCAGGGCCCGAAGACGGTGAGCGCACTCCGTGGGGAGCAGGCGCCGGCGACGACGGCGACGCCGCCGACGACGCAGGCGCCGGCCGCTCCGCAAGCGACGTCCACGACGCAGGGCGCCGCGGGGACGGCGAATCCCGACCCGACGGCGACGGCACCCCTTCCCGATACCGACCCCGAACCAACCGCCGACCCCGGTCAGCTCGTCTCCTTCACGCGGTTCGTCGGGAAGGATCCGTTTCGCCAGCAGGTGAGCGATACGAGCGACGTCCCGAGTTCGGGCGACGTCGACGACGGGACGCCGCCCGCTGACACCGCTCCCGCACCGACGATCGGCGAGACGGAACCGTCCTCGACCCACGCGGGCGAGGACGAGGCCGCCGTCGTCGAGGTGAACGGCCGGCGGTCGCAGCTTCGCGTCGGTGCCTCGTTCCCGTCGGGCGACGACGTCTTCCGGCTCGTCTCGATCCGGGACGGGACGGCCCGCGTCGGTCTCGTGAGCGGGAAGTTCTCGACCGGAAAGAAGACGATCGCGCTCGCGCCCGGCGAGCGGATCGCCCTCGAGAACGAGGCGGACGGAACGCGCTACGTCGTTCGCCTCGTACGCGTCGCGCGCCCGTAGCCGCCGCGCCCGCCACTCGCGGCGAAGCTCGCGACTCACTCGCCGTGGTTCTCGGTCACCGCAAGTAACAGTCTGCTGCTTGCTCGCGGTTCGATCTCGGACGTCGCGCCGGCCCGTCGCATCGAACGAACGAGCCGCCGGCGCGCGGTCGATCCAAGACCGAACGAGCCGCCGCTCGGTCGATCGAGACGCGAGGCGCGCGCCCCCCGGAGCGCCACGGGCGCAGGTCGTTGCCGCGACGGCAGATCCGCCACCCGGGGGTGCGCCACGGGCGCGGGGTCGTTTGCCGAGGGCAGAATCTTCTCGGCGATTCGGTCGATGCGAGCCCGCGGGCGTCCTCGCCACGAGCGAGAGGACGAGCTCCGTCTTGCGCACGCTCGTCGATTCGTGCGTGCGAGATGCGGCCGTGAAGCGCGGGAGGCGCGTCGCGAGGCGCGACGGAGTTTCCTCAGAGGCCGGTCGCCTCGTCGAACGACGACGAGGCGCGTGCCCAGACCTTCCCGGGCGACGCAGAGTCGCGGACGACGACCGTCATGAGCTTGAGCTGCCGCCCAGTCGCGCCCGTCGTGTCGACGGTCCGCCAGGTCGCGTAGGTGTCGACTCGGTACGAACGCCCGTCCGCCCCCGACACCGTCGTCGTCGGCACGATCGTCGTGCATGGCGGCGAGCCGCATGCTGCGACGGAAACGCGCTGCTTCAAGACGAGGCTCGTCCCGGCCGCGTAGGCGCCGGCGACGGTTCCGTCGACGGCCCGGCTGACGGTCCACTGCGTCGTCCCCGCCCCGCGCGAGACGAGGATGATCTCGCTCCCGAGCTTGACGCGGAACGGCGCCACTGCTGGAAACCCGGACGCCGACGCCACAGTGAGCGAGGTCGCGGAAGCGGAGAGCGCGGCGGCGAGCGTCGTCGTCGGGGAGGTGTCGGCCCGGAAGGCGGGGTCGCCCTTGTACGTCGCGTCCGCGGCCGCCGCGAGGGAATCGGGGACGCCGAGGGCGTCGAACTTGAGCTCGCGGAACTTCTCGATCCGCGAGTCGGCGATCGCTCCTGCGGTCGTCAACGTGCTGGCACGCCGAAGCTGGGTGACCCCGGACTCGAACATCGCGATGACCGCGAGGACGCCCACGGAGAGGAGCACGAGCGCGCAGAGCATCTCGACGAGGCCGAAACCGGACTCTCGCCTCGCAAGGGCACAGCTTTTCAGGAGCGCGCGTCGCACCTCTATAGGCGAATCGGCAATTCCGCGACCCCGCTCAAGCTGAAAGGGGGGACTTGCATCCCCTCCTCGCGGGTTCGCGGAGCCCTCGTCGGGTAGAACGACGCCGATGCGGACGTTCGCCTTCGTCGTCGTGCTCGCGGCGCTCTTCCCCGCGCCCGCCGTCGCCGGATCCACAATCGATCGAGCGGTCACGGCGCTTCGCGAGGACGAGGTCTACGTCGACCCCGCCGCCGAGCGGCGGATCTCGAACGAGGACGCCGAGCGGATCCGCGAGCGGATCGATAGCTCGAGCGCGGGACCCGTGTACGTCGCGATCCTCCCGGCGACGGCGGCTTCCGAGGCGGGCGGCTCCGCCGAGGAAGCGGCGGTGGAGCTGATCCGCGCGCTCCGGCGCGACGGGACGTATGCGGTCGTGGTCGGGAACCGGCTTCGCGCGACGAGTACCGTGATCGATGCCGGCGAGGCGGGCGGGCTCGCGACCGAGGCGATCCAGGAGCACGGTGCCGAGGGCGTCACGCCGACGCTTCTCGCGTTCGTCGACGCTGTCTCCGCGGCGCGCGCGGGCGGCGAGGACCGGGGCGGCGACGGCCGCGGCCTCGCGCCGATCGTCCTGCCCCTTCTCGCCGTCGGTGGAATTGGGTTCTTCCTCTTCCGCCGACGCCGTCGGCGGAGCGAGGAGGTCGAGCTCGCCGGGGTGAAAGCGGTAGCGCAAGAGGACCTGCTCGCGCTCGCGGACGACATCCGAGGCCTCGACCTCGACGTCGAGCTCGCGGGAGCGCGCGACGACGCGAGACGCGATTACGAGCGCGCGCTCTCGCTGTACGAGAAGGCCGACCGCGCGCTCGACCGGGCGCGGACGCCCGAGGAGCTCGAGGAGGTGAGCTCGGCGGTCGCGGACGGTCGCTACGCGATCACCGCCGCGAAGGCGCGGCTGGAAGGGCGCGAGCCGCCCGAGCGGCGCCCGCCGTGCTTCATCGACCCGCGGCATGGGCCGTCCGCGCGCGAGGTCGATTGGGCGCCGCCTTGGGG
>JALZFU010000197.1 GCA_030861385.1 Actinomycetota bacterium | reverse complement strand
CGACGGTACTCGCCGTCGCGAGCCCAGCGGCGGAAGCCGCGGCGCTCAGCGTCGGGTCGCGAGGCCCTGCCGTGCTCGCGCTGAATCAGCGCCTCGCGGACCTCGGATATCTCCCGCGCAGGAAGGTGACGAGCGTGTTCACGCGCGTGACGCACCACGCTGTGATCGCGTTCCAGAAGTACGAGGGTCTCACACGCGACGGCGTGGTTGGCAAGCGGACGAGCACCGCCCTTCGAGACGCGCGCCGTCCGAGGCCGAGACTAGTTGCAGGCGGCCGCCGGATCGAGATTTGGCGCGACCGCCAGATTGCCCTTCTCGTCGTCAACGGCGTAGCCGTCCGCACCATCGCCGTCTCCACGGGAAAGACCCGCTATACGACGCCGCGCGGACGCTTTTCCGTCTACCGGCGCGAGCGCATGTCGTGGTCGTACTCGTACCGGGTTTGGCTTCCGTGGGCGGCGTACTTCAACCGCGGCATCGCGTTGCATGGCTACCGAAGCGTTCCCGTCTACGCGGCCAGTCATGGTTGCGTGCGCATCCCGCTCGCGTTCGCATGCGAGGTCTACGAGTTCGCGTGGCTGGGGACGCGCGTCGATGTCCTCTAGAACTCGAAGAGCACTCACGCTGGTACGCGCCTTGAAAGCCGGCCGCTGGGAGGCGGCAAGCATGAGCTACCAGCTCGATGAAGATCTTCTACCGGAGTGCCCGTTCCCGGGCGTGTCCGCCCGCTATGTGTGGGAGAACCTCAGAGAGCTTCAGCTCGCGTATCAGGACCGACACACGGGTTGGCAGAAGATCCCCGCGGAATTCGAGCTCTTGGCGCGCGCTCTTCGGACGGTCGTCGAGCTCGAACCGATCCCGACCCGACCGGACGCCTTCGAGAGACATCCGACCGGCGGCGGCGGAGTGGACGCGACGCTTGTTTTCGGCGACGCACAAGCGTCCCTGGGGCGCCGGTAGCACCGCGCGTACGAGTCGGGATGATGAACGCGAGACGAGGAACGCTCGCCGAGCAGGTCTTCGGCCTCGATTCGGCCGTTCGTTACGTCGCACTCGGCGCCGGTCCGAACGTCGAGACGTACGAGCGGACCGGATATCGGACGCGTCCGCGTCGGAGTCGGACCGGTACGAGGAGATCCTCGTAAACCCGACGCTTATCACGCTCGCGCGCCAGCGGGGCGAGATCGATTGTGACGGGCTTCGGTTCCTCGTCGTCGGCTATGGCACTTCGGCCAACTGATCCTTCCGACTGCCGACGGACATGTCTCGGTCGCAGTCGAGTGCTCGACCCGATCGCGTTCGTCCCGAGGATCGAGGCGCTGCTAGGCGCCGCGGCGACGAGGCCGGATGCCGGCGGTTCATCGACGCCCACGCGCATTGATCAGTGAACGTGAGTGCGGTCGCAGCGGTTCGACGGGCGAGTGACGTCTGCCTGGCACCGACGGTCTCTTGACGAGCTCACCGTTTCGTGATCCCGCTTGCCGCCGGTGACAACGTCTTTCATCTCGTCTTGGCCGTTGCCGCCGCGCTGACTGTCTCGCTCGCGGCGGGCGTGCGGTCCCAAGGTGACTGCTAGGCGATGAACGCGGCGGCGCCGCATGCATCAGAACCGCAGCGTTTTTGTCTTTCGAGGCAACGACACGGCGGAAATTTATTCGCCAGATGTTCGCCAGCGGGGGACCGAAATCTGTGGACGGCCCCGGATCGCCGTGGACATCAGTGGACTGAGTGCCGCGGTTATGTACACCGTTCGTAGCCGCACCGGGCAACAGATGTGTGCCCGATGCGGCTTGGGAAGCGGAGGGGGAGGGATTCGAACCCTCGATCCGCCTAACGACGGATAACGGTTTTCGAGACCGCCCAGAAATGCGGCATTTGCAGGCAATTGATCGCGGGTTCGCCAGCGAATTCGCCAGCCATGACCCGTGTGCGCTGAACGTCACTCGCGGCCGGGGCGCGCGAGCACTTCACGCATGGCCCTTCGTCGCTGCTTTTCGCGGCTCGCGTCCGGGATCGGGCGTGTGGCCAAACCCGCGAGCGAAGCTCGCGACCAGCGCGGCGGCGATACCCCATACGAGCACGAGCAGCCAGCTCTGTCGGACGGAATCGGCGCCGCTGAACATCTGTGAGAAGTACTCGCCCGAGACCGCGTTGTTCGTCGCATGCAACACCATGGCGATCAGGACGCTCCCGAGCGCGTTCTGAAAAAGCCATGTGAAGACGACCGCTGCGAAAACAACCAAGACGAGGTCCGACCAGTGCTGGTCACCGGTGAGGAAGAGTGGCGTGTGCCACGCCGCCCACACGACCCCGAGGACGAGGCTTCCAACCATTGGGCTGAGCGAAGCCAACAGACGCGGGAGGGCGTAGCCGCGCCAGCCGGGCTCCTCCCACGCTCCGCCGATGAAGGGCACGCAGAGAATCAAGAGCGCCGTCAAGAGAGCATCTGGCCAGCGTGAAAGCTCCTCGGACGACGGCGCCGGCGCTCCAATCGCCACGTTCAGCACCGTGGCTACCGTCGTCAGGAGGATCGGGACGAGGATGGCGGCCGCCCACCAACGAAGGCCGACCCGCCATTTGACCATGGAGCGGAAGAGCGCTTTGACGCCTGGTTTGCCGACCGTGAGCGCGAGAACTGCCACAGCCGCGAGAAACGGCCCGAAGCCGAGGATGGGCGGGCCCGATCCGGTGACGAGAAGGACGACCGACGGGGACCACGACAACGCGAACGCAAGCAGGAAGAACCAAACAAGCGGACGCAGCCGAACGATCTCTCCAATCGCACCGACAAGTCCACCTCGGCTCGCGCCGGGCACGTCGAGCGCAGTTGCTTGCTCAATCGACATCTCCGACTCCTTCCGACGAGAAGTGGCCTGACGCTAGGTAGGCGCAGGTCTGGATCGCGTCGGCAAGATGGCCAGTCCGCGCGTCATCGCTCCCTCGCCCGAGCCATCTCGTCGCCGATTTCCAGTCCGACTCGCCCGACGGTGCTGGTCTAGGCTTGCTCGGTGCTCATCGGGCGCGAGGCCGAGACGGCGACGATCGGTACGCTGCTCGACGCTGCACGCGCCTCACGAAGTGACGCAGTCGTGGTCCGCGGCGCGCCCGGAATGGGCAAGACGGCGTTGCTCGACGACACCCGTGAAGCCGCAAGCGACATGCACGTTCTGATCGCTCTCGGTGTCGAGTCCGAATCGGATCTTGCGTTTGCCGGCCTTCACCAGCTGGTCAGGCCCGCGATGCATCTGCTCGACGCGCTCCCGCGACCACAGGCGGACGCCTTGCGCGGTGCTCTCGGACTGAGCGAGCGCTCCGGCGACCGCTTTCTCATCTCGGTGGCCTGTCTCAGCCTGCTCTCGGAGCTCGCCGAGCAGAAACCCGTCCTGTGCCTCGTGGACGATGTTCAGTGGCTCGACACTTCGTCGGCCGACACCCTGCTCTTTGTCGCGCGACGGCTGGACGCCGAGGGCATCGTGATGCTCTTCGGGCTACGGGAAGCGGACGCGACCCGTTTCGATGCACGCGACCTTCGCCACCTCGAGCTAACGAAGCTCGACTCGGAGTCGTCCGCTTCGCTGCTCGCGCGCGGCTTCGAGGGGGAGGTCGCTCCGTCCGTCCGAGCGGCGCTCGTCGAGCAGGCGGCCGGCAACCCGCTGGCACTTAC
>JALZFU010000437.1 GCA_030861385.1 Actinomycetota bacterium | reverse complement strand
GGGGGAACCGGGTTCCCCCGTTAGCCCCCTCCTTGAGGGAGCTACATCCTGAGAGGGGTCGGGAAAGCCGGCCCCTCTCGCTTCCGTGGCGGGGCATCCTCTCGGCCGCCGTGTCCTAACGGCGGCCCGTGTTCCCTTCGTCTTAGTTGCCCCAGCAGGTGTTGCCGAAGAGGCTCGCCTTGAGCGGGTTCATCGCCGCCTCGATGGCGAGGTGCTCGCGGTTTTTCGCCGAGAAGTCGGGAAGGCCGGCGATCAGCCGCTGGACGAACGGCGTCACACCGGGGCCGCCCGCGGTCACGCGGTAGCGCTCGCCGTTGGCGGCGGGCCGCCTGGGTCCCGGCGGATACCCCGCGTAGCGATCGCGCGGCACGAAGAGGTAGCAGAAGCGGCCGTTCGGACGGCCGGCCAGGAACGAGTTCTCTCGCTTCCAGCCGCGTCCGAGGGCGGAATTGAAGACGTCGAGGTAGACGAGTCGCCCATACGCGTCGAGTGGCGCGCCGCTTCGCGTCGCCCGGAACCCGTGCACCCCGTGACCCCGATACGTGAGGCGGCCGAAGATCTCGTGCCAGCGCGCGCTCATCACCCAGTCGGCGTAGACGTCCAGGCGCGCCACCTCTCCCGTCCAGTGCGAGATGTGCAGCTCGCGCGCCCGTTGTCGGCGAAGCCACGGCGCGATTCCGAGGTTCGGGAGCAGCCGGCGGAACTGTTGCAGCGCCCAGTAGCTTCCGTCCGGGGCCTTGCAGGCGGCGACGAGGAACGGAAGCGGCGGTCCGTCGTAGCGCCGACACCGGTTCACGATCGTCCTCCAGAGCGGCCGCCCGAGCCGCATGTACCCGCCCGAGTAGTCGATCTTGAATTTGACCTGCGGGACGGTTTCGCTTGGATGGCGAGCGTTCACCGCACCCCAGACGACCGGGTGCATCCGGCGCCCCGCGCGCGTGAAGGAGACGACCGCGTGCCCCGCGTTGTCGACCTTCAGGACGACGTGCGACGCGTTGTCCGTCAGCTTCTCGCTCGCGCGAGCCGTTCCCGGTGCGGCGACGACGACCGTCAGGGTCGCAAGGGCTACGAAGAGTCGGAGCATTTGCGAGCGCGGCACTCTATCGTGCGGGGACGGCATACCGACTGCCTATCGGCACGGCGGCGACGACGCTCGACCCCCCATTCGGTGAGGGAGGCCGCTCGCTGCCCCCCGCCTACACTGACTGAGTGGAAGCAGCGAGGGGGCCGATCGAAGCGCTGGCGGCGCGGCCGCGCGCGTTCGTCGCGATCCGCGGGCCGGGTGCGGAGGCCTACCTCCAGCGGATGGTCTCGAACGACGTCGCGGCGCTCGCCGTCGGCGACTCCACCGACGCTCTCCTCCTCACGGCGAGGGCGCGCGTCATCGCGCCGCTTCGGGTCGTGCGCCGCGCCGAGGACGACTTCCTCCTCCTCACCGAGCCCGGGCTCGGTGAGACGGTCCGAGACCATCTCGTCCGTTTCCGCTTCGCCGCACGCGCCGAGATCGAGGTCGAGGGGCACCGTTCCTACCTCCTGCTCGGCCGTGGGATCGAACCGCCCGCGGGGGCGCTCACCGTTTCGAACCCGGACTACGGGGTCCCGGCGGTCGAGGTTCTCGACGCGGCCGAGCCGGAAGGAGCGGCGCGCGTGAGCGACGACGAGCTCGAGCGGATGCGGATCGAGGCGGGAACGCCGCTCTTCGGCAAGGAGGTCGACGAGCGGGTGCTCCCGGCGGAGGCGGGGCTCGTCGAGCGCGCCGTCAGCCTGACGAAGGGGTGCTACCCGGGACAGGA
This sequence comes from Actinomycetota bacterium, assembly GCA_030861385.1. Taxonomy (GTDB): domain Bacteria; phylum Actinomycetota; class Thermoleophilia; order Gaiellales; family Gaiellaceae; genus JALZFU01. The sequence goes on along the minus strand of JALZFU010000437.1, from coordinate 1,761 downwards.
GCCGATCGCCCGCCTCCACTACCGCGGCCACGCGAACCGTTCGCTCCGGACCCTCTCGCTCGCGACGGAGACGGTCCCCGAGCGGGAGACGGAGGTGCTCCTCGGCGAGAAGGTGGTCGGCCGAGTGACGAGCGCGGCGCCGGCGAACGGCGGCGTCGTCGCCCTCGCGTACGTCCGGGCGGAGGTGCCGGTCGACGCCGAGCTCGTCGTCGGGAACGCGGTCGCCCGGCCGCTACACTAGGTCGTCGCGCGCCCGTAGCTCAGGGGATAGAGCGCAGCCCTGCGGAGGCTGAGGCCACAGGTTCGAATCCTGTCGGGCGCACCTCCTCCGACGCGCGTCCGCGGGCGCGGCCGGCACGGCGACTCGCGTCGGCTCCTTCTCCGACGAGCGGTCGGGCCGGTCCGGAGAACCTTTGCGGGCGGCGGTCAGTGAGGCAGCTCGATGAGCACGTCGGCGCCCGAGACGCTCGCTCGATAGACGCGAGCGGGCTCGTCACCCGACAGGCAGGCGCCGGTCTCGAGGTCGAAGCGCCAAAGGTGGTAGGCGCACGTCAGCGTCGTCCCCGCGACGTCGCCCTGGACGAGCGGGTTCCCCTCGTGCGGGCATGCGTTCTCGACCGCGTAGACCGCCCCCTCGACCCGAAAGAGGGCGATCTCCTTCCCGGCGAGTGCGACGACCGCGCGTCCGGACGGGGCGAGCGTGGAGAGCGGAACGCGGTGGAGGGCCAACGCTCCTAGACTAGTTCGACCCGTGGCCCTCTTCCTCACTGAATCGGAGGTCGAGGCGCTGCTTCCGGCGGGCGATGCCGTCGAGGCCGTCGAGGGATGCTTCGCGCGGATGGCGCGAGGGGCGGCCGAGATCGCGCCGCGCCGGCGACTCCCGCTTCCGAACGGGGTCTTCAACGTGATGGCGGCAGTGGACCGCGAGCTCGGCGTGGCGGGGGTCAAGACCTACGTCGCCTTCCGGGGCGGCGCTCGCTTCGTCGTCGCCCTCTTCGCCGCCGATCGCGCCGAGCTTCTCGCGCTCGTCGACGCCGATCGCCTCGGCCAGCGACGGACCGGCGCCGCGAGCGCGGTCGCAGCTCGCCATCTCGCGCGCCCCGGAGCGCGCTCGCTCGGCGTGATCGGTTGCGGCTGGCAGGCTGAGAGCCAGGTCGAGTCGATCCGGGTCGCGCTCCCCGGGATCGAGCGAGTCGTCGTCTACTGCCGAAGCGAGGAGCGCCGGGCCGAGTTTTGCCGTCGCTTCCACGCCGAGCCCGCCGGGTGGTACAGCGATGCCGCGGCGCAGGACGTCGTCGTCACGATCACCAGCTCGCCCGATCCCGTGCTACGGGGCGAGTGGCTTCGACCCGGCGCCGTCGTCTGCGCGGCGGGGGCGAACCGAATCGAGGCGCGCGAGCTCGACAACGCGGTGCTCGAGCGAGCGGCGTTCGTCTGCTGCGACTCCCGCGAGCAGGCGCGGTCGGAAGCCGGCGATCTCGTCGAGCCGGTCGCGCGCGGGGTTCTCGACTGGCTCGAGGTGCACGAGCTCGCGGAGGTCGTCGGCGGCGAGGTCGCCGGCCGCGGCCAGGGCGACGACATCGTCCTCTTCAAGAGCCTCGGGATCGCGGCCGAAGACGTCGCCGTCGCGAAGCTCGTGCTCGACCGCGCCCGGGAGCGCGGGCTGGGCGTGGAGGTGTAAGAACTCGTTTCAAAATGAAGCCTTGTGCCGCCCGGCCGCGCTCAGCGGCCCGTGGACGGTGTCCTCGGTCGTTTCCATAC
>JALZFU010000147.1 GCA_030861385.1 Actinomycetota bacterium | reverse complement strand
GTCACGAGGACCTGTCCGTGCTCGAGGCACGCAACGCGGGCAAGCCGATCGGCGACGCGCGTGGCGAGATGGGCATGGTCGTGGACACGTTCCGCTACTACGCGGGCGCCGCGGAGCGCCTGCTGGGCGACACGATCCCGGTCGAGGGCGGGGTCAACATGACCTTCCGTGAGCCGCTCGGCGTGGTCGGGCTGATCGTGCCGTGGAACTTCCCGCTGACGATCGCGTCGTGGAAGCTCGCACCGGCCCTGGCGGCGGGAAACACCGTCGTGTTGAAGCCGGCGGAGCTCACGCCACTCACGGCGCTGCGCTTCGAGGAGATCGCGCTCGAAGCCGGCGTGCCCGAGGGCGTGGTGAACGTCGTGGCCGGGCCGGGCCGCGTGTGCGGTCAGCGGCTCGTGGAGCACCAGGACGTGGCGAAGATCGCGTTCACGGGCTCGACCGCCGTCGGCCGTGGGATCGCGGAGGGCGCGGCGCAATCGATAAAGCGCGTGACGCTCGAGCTCGGCGGCAAGTCGGCGAACGTGATCTTCTCGGACGCCGATCTCGAGCAGGCAGCGGCCGCGGCGCCGCTCGCGGTCTTCGGGAATGCCGGCCAGGACTGCTGCGCCCGCTCGCGCGTCCTCGTCGAGCGAAGCGCGCTCGACCGGTTCCTGGAGGCGTTCGAACCATCCGTGAAGTCGCTCCGCGTCGGCGACCCGCTCGACGAGACGACCCAGATGGGTCCCCTCGTCTCGGCCGATCAGCGCGAGAAGGTCGCCTCGTACGTGGACGACGGCGCCCCTGTGGCCATCCGGGGGGAGGCGCCGGAAGGCCCCGGCTTCTGGTTCCCCCCGACCGTCCTCTATCCCGTCTCGAACGACGACCGTGCCGCCCGCGAGGAGATCTTCGGCCCCGTCGCTGCCGTCATTCCGTTCGAGGACGAGGCCGAGGCCATCCGTCTCGCCAACGACACGATCTACGGGCTTTCCGGCTCGATCTGGACGCGCGACGGCGCGAGGGCGCTCCGGGTGGCCCGCGCGCTCGAGACCGGCACGCTCTCGGTCAACTCGAACACCTCCGTGCGCGTCTCGACGCCGTTCGGTGGGTTCAAGCAGTCGGGCGTCGGCCGCGAGCTCGGCCCGCACGCGCTCGACTACTACACCGAGCTCAAGAACGTCTTCCTCGCCACGAGCTGAGCCGCCGCTTCGGGTTCACACGGTTGGCGGCTCGCGACGGCGCTTCTGGGTAGGGGCCGCGCTCGAAGCTGTCGCCAGGCGCTCCTCTCTTCGCCGGCGCGGTCACGGTCGTCGGATGACGGCCGAGAGCGCCCGGCCGCGTATCGCCGTCACCGGCGTCGGCGCGAGCTTCTGGGCGAATCCTCGTTCGCCGTCGCCGCGGCGCTGATGGCCGCCGAAGACGCCGGGCTGGATACGCGGAGCGGAAGCGAGCGGATCGGCGTCTCGACCGCGACGGGATGGAGGCGCGAGGACGGTCGAGGAAGTGCGCCTGGACCATCACAGAGCCCGACCCGAGCGGACGCCATTCCGGGAGGGCTCGCGAGTGCGACCTGGCCTACGTCCCAAACGTCGCCCGAGAGGCTCGGTGCCCCGGTCGCCCTGTCGAACAGCTTCGGTTTCGGCGGGTTCGCAGCTACGGTGTCACGCGCTCGCGCGCCCCACCGCGCCCGTGATCCGCTCGAGGTCTTCGCGACGTAGCTCTTGGTGCACCGGCAACGCGAGCGTTCGGGCGCGGCGCCGTGCCGCAGCGGGGAATTGCTCGACCGGAAGGGCAGGGTGCGGCGTCGACCAGAAGTCGAGCGCGTCGACGCCGGCGCGGCGGAGCTGCGCGAGGAGGCGTTCCTTGTCGTCGGTCTCGACCGGGAACGCGAACGGCGCCGCGCCGGCGGGAAGAGCGGCGAACGGATCCGGAACGCGGTCGCCGAGCCGAGCGAGCAAGGCGCGGTAGTTCGCCCGGCGCGCCTCGGCCGCCTCCGGATCGGCGAGTCGCCGGAGCAGGAAGAGGCTCGACCGGGAAGGAGCGTGCCCATCGCCGATGACTGCGAAGTCGGCCGCGGGGTCGTACGGCCGGCGACGCTTCGGAAGCGCCGCCGCCGCAGCCGGCGACCTGGCGGCGAGCCAGGCCGCATGGCGCTTCGC
>JALZFU010000142.1 GCA_030861385.1 Actinomycetota bacterium | reverse complement strand
GGGCAGCGCCCGACGCGGCGCTGCCCCACCTCCGATTCGAGGCTCGCCTCGGATCCGCCCTAACCGACAGCCGCGATTCCGCTGGAACTTCGCGCTCGCGAGTCGTGAGCCGCGCGCCATTAGCCTTGACTCGCGATGAAGCTCCTCCTCACAGGAGCAGCCGGGAGGATCGCTCGCGCGCTTCGCCCCTCGCTTCGCGAGCGGGTCGAGCTTCTGCGCCTTGCCGACATCACCGAGGTCCACGCCGAGGACGAGCGTGAGGAGGCGCTCTCCTTCGACCTCGGCGAGTACGAGCGCGTGCTCGACGCGGCTCGCGGAATGGACGCGGTCGTCCACCTCGGCGCGATCCCCTCCGAGGACGCCTTCGAGCGGTTGCTCGAGGCGAACCTCCGGGGGACGTACAACGTCTTCGAGGCTGCCCGACTCGGCGGCGTCCGGCGCGTCGTGTTTGCGAGCTCGAACCACGCGACCGGCTTCTACCGGCGGCGAGAGCGGATCTCTCCCAGCGTCCGGCCGCGCCCCGACTCGCTCTACGGCGTCACGAAAGTGTTCGGCGAGGCGCTCGGAAGCTTGTACGCGGACAAGTTCGCTCTCGAGGTCGTCTGCCTTCGGATCGGCTCGTTCGCGCAAGCTCCGCCGTACGGCCGCTCGACGCTTCCGATGTGGCTTTCTCCCGGGGACGCGTTCCGCCTCGTCTGGGCGGCGCTGACGGCGCCGCACGTTCACTTCGAGATCGTCTACGGGGTCTCGGACACCGGCCAGTCATGGTGGGACAACGAGGCAGCGGCACGCATCGGCTACGTCGCCGAAGACGCCGTCGACCGCGAGGGCGTGGCGGAAGCGAACGCGCTTCACGAGCGTCAAGGCGACGCGTTCACCGACCCCGAGCGGCACGGGTGAGCGGCGAGGGGTGCGCCTTGCGCTGCGTGACGTCGAGAGGCGCAGCTGCGGCCGCGTCACCGAAACCGGCCACGTCGTCGTGCGATAAACGGGGCGCCGGACAAACCCTGTTCCGAGGACGTTGGCCGCAGCCTCGTGGAGTCCGGCGCCCCGTCTGTTAGATAAGTGGGCCCGCGTACCGCGGTACTTGCGCTCTGGTCGGAAAGATTTTGCGCAGGGAGGAGGGCGCGCCCGTCGGGATGGGCGACGACCTCTCCGCTACTCGGCTCCCGCTTGCGCGGGACGACGGCCGCGGCGAGCTTGCTTCTGTCCCCTTCGCGCCAAGTCCTCCACTTCCTCGGCGTTCGCATCTAGGACGACCTGTCCTCGGCGGGCGTCACCGTACTTCAAGACAACCTGAACGTAGTCTCTCTCGCGGATTTCGTCGCCGCTCAGGTCAGAAACGAACACCGTCTTTCTCGCCATATCGCCTCCAAGGTTTCGGTTGACGGACGCGAGTGTAGAGGCTCACTCACACGCCTCCAAACTGGAGGTCGCACGTACGGGGCTCGCGCATGAGCGAGCGATAAGAGCGCGCCCAAAAAGCCTTCATCGGTATCGGCGGATTGTGCGACCGAGAGCGCGCGAGGACGAGCCGAGTGCGGATGCCGGTAGGTCGCGACGCCGGACGTTCCGCTTCCGCCGTTGCGCGCCGGAGCATGAGACGGACCGTACGAAGAGCAGGGAGAAGACCACTCCGAGGACGAGTCCGGGTCGGCCGTGGCGGCGAGAAGATGAGCATGCGGGGCCTGGGGGTGCTGCGGTGCTCTCGGGCCTCGCCCAATCGGCTCCTGCTGGCCGGGCGCCCCTCGTGCGAGCCGGCGCCGCCGCGTCGAGCTCAGCCGTCTTCGCTACGCCTCCGCTCTGCCGGTTCGAATCTCACGTGTGCAGAAGGCGCAAATCATCGCGCCGGCCGGGATGGACGAGAGACAATGTGGGCAATTCTCGCGCTCCGGCGCCTTCGGGCCGGTCGCGCGCTGGACGGCGCGGACGATCAGGAACAGGACGAAGGCGATGATCAGAAACGTCACGAGCGCGGTGAGGAATCTGCCGTAGCGGATCACGCCCTCTCCGATCGAGAACGTGAGGTCGTTGAAATCGGGCTTCCCGGCCACGGCGGCGATGATGTTCATGAGGACGTCGTTGACGAACGAGTTAACGACCGCCGCGAACGCGACGCCGAGGATGAAGGCAACGGCGAGTTCGAGGAGGTTTCCTTGAATCGCGAACGCCTTGAAGTCGTTTAGAAGACCTCGCATTCGTTCTTCCTTTCTGTCGAGTTGCGCGGAAGATACGAGGCGTCGCCACGTCGAGCAGGGGGACCTCCGCGCGCGAGGCGGCGAGGGCCGTCGAACGGCGTCCCTCCGGCTATGAATTCCGGCCGTCACGCGGTAGAGTCGCCGCGACTACTGGCACGGACCCCCGGAGGGAGGGACCGCGTATCAGTCTCGTGGTCTGGGTCATCATCGGCCTTCTCAGCGTCGCGCTTCTGGCCGCCTGGGGGATGATTCTTCAGCTCGTCGGGCAGCAGGGCCGGATTCTCCTCCACCTCGAGCAGCTCGAGCAGAGCGCTGCGACCGGCTCTTCGCGTTCCGGTTCAGCGGACGGCGCACGGCGGCCGGACGCAATCCCCCCGGCAAGCGCGTTTCCGGCGTTCCGTCTTCCCGATCTCGACGGCGAGACGCTCTCTCTCGAGGGCTTTCGCGGGAAGCGCGTCCTGCTCGTCCACTGGGATCCCCGCTGCGGTTTTTGCCGGCAGATCGCCGGTGAGCTCGCGTCGCTTCGCGGCGACCTCCGTGAGCGCAAGACCGAGCTCGTGCTCGTGACCCACGGCGATGCCGAGAGCAACCGGCGCCTCGCGGAGGAGCACGGCCTCGACTGCCCGATCCTGCTCCAACCGGACGATCAGCCGATCGAGGCGTTCGCGACGCTCGGTACTCCGGCGGCGTACCTCCTCGACGAGAAGGGTCGGGTCGCCAAGCCGCTCGCCCTCGGAGCGAAAGAGGTGCCTGAACTCGCGCACGACGCGGCCGGCGCGAGGAAAAGACTGGGAACGGAACGCTCGCTCGCCGAAAGCCGGATCGAGCGCGAGGGCGTTCCCAGCGGAAGCGCCGCTCCCGACTTCGACCTTCCCGATCTCGGGGGCCGAACCGTCTCGCTCACCGACTATCGCGGGCGTCGGCTGCTCCTCGTCTTCAGCGACCCCGAGTGTGGCCCATGTGATGCGCTCGCGGCCGATCTCGCCCGCTTCCACGAGGAGCACCGGGACAACGGCCTCGACATCGTCATGGTCGCTCGCGGCGGGATCGAAGAGAATCGCCGGAGGGTCGAGGAGCACGGCATCGAGTTTCCGGTCGTCCTTCAGCCGGGCTGGAGGCTCTCGAAGGAATACGGGATCTTCGCCACGCCGGTGGCGTTTCTCGTCGACGAGCAGGGCCGGATCGCGAGAGCTGTGGCCAAAGGCAGACCCGAAATCCTGCGACTCGCCCACACGGCGATCCTGCGGGGAGAGGGGGTGCGGATGGCATAAGTGGGATCGACCTGCGCACAGGGGTGATGCAGGAACCCGTTGCGAATGAGGGGAATCACGAATGGGTGACGAAAAATTCGCCGAGTTCTCGAAGGCGCTCGCGTCAGGCGTCTCACGGCGCCAAGCGCTGAAACTCGCGGGCGCGACCGCACTCGGCGGCGCGCTCTCGCTCCTTGGTGCGGGTGGGGCCCGTGGCCAAGTTCCCGGTCGCTGCCGACGAGTGGGAGTCCCGTGCCGGCAGGACGGCGAGTGCTGTGACTACTTCTGCAATCCCGCGACCGGGCGGTGTGCATGTTTTCCGGGGACGTTCTTTTGCCGCCGCACGAGGCGCTGCATCGGGTGCGGACCGTCGGAAGTCTTCAACCCGGAGACCTGCGAGTGCGAGTGCGTCGAGGGAACGACCCCGTGCGACGGCGCGTGCTGCACGGCGGAACAGACGTGTTGCACCGGGCCTTACGGCGGGGCGTGCTGCAACGCGGACGAGACGTGTTGCGTCGACTTCTACGGCGGCGCGACGTGCTGTCCTCCCGGCGTCGCCTGCTGTCCGGGCGGCTACTGCGACTACTACGGCTACGGATGCTGACGTGAGTCCCATGTGACGTAGGCGGGGCCGCCTCAGCCGCCCCGCCTATTCGTAGCCGAGCTCGCGCAGGCGCTCGATCGCTCGTGCCTCTTCCTCCTTGGAGTAGGCGGGCGCGCGCGGAGGAGGCCGGGAGGCGACGGCGGCGGGGCGCCGCTCCGAGGCGGCCGCGGAATCCAGGATCGCCTCGATCGGCGGCCCGTCCATGGTTGCGGCGACGCCGTGCAGCGCGAGGAGGGTGGCCGGGATCTGCGTTATCTCCGACCCCTCGGGAACGTCGGCGAGCTGGATCCCGGGACCCGCGGCTGCGAGGATTCCCGTCCTCGCGTGCTGTCCCGAGAAATTCGCTCCTCCACGCGTGTACGGGCGCTCGTTCCGAGCAAACGCATCGGACCAGAGCCGCCTTGACGAATCGACGTGGATCCGCTCGTCTCGAGGGAGGATCATGAGCTCCGGAGCCTTGTCGACGAAGGCGCCGGCGAAGAGCTCCTCCTTCCATCGGACGTCGAACGCCGGCTCGCCCGTCTCAGGATGGGTGATTCCCGCGAGCGCGTCCGCCAGTTCGCGCGCGAAAGCGCGGTCCCGAATCGCGCCCGTCTTCTCCCCGAGGTAGATCTGACCGCCGTAGCCG
>JALZFU010000129.1 GCA_030861385.1 Actinomycetota bacterium | reverse complement strand
GCGCCGGCCTCGCTCTCCGGCTGGCTGCCGCAACTGTCTGCGTTCTCATCGTTCCAGGAGCGCTCATCCTCCGCGCGGTCGGCTGGCGCGCCTTCCCGGCGGTCGGCGTCGCGGCCTCGCTCGCGGTGAGCCTCGCGGTCGGATTCGCGGCCCTCGCGGTCACGTTCGCCGTCGACGGCTCGCTCGGCGTCTTTCTCGCCGCTGTCGCCGTCTCGGCCATCGCTGCTCTCGTTCCGGCCACGCGCGGCGGTGGTTCCGACGTGCCACGGGCCGAGTGGGTCGCGTTCGTCTCGATCGTCGCAGCCGCGCTCGTCTTCGCCGGAATCGTCTGGTGGGTCTCGGACGCGCTCAAGACGGGGGATGCGCTCTTTCACGCCGCGCGGGTCCGCAAGCTCGCCGAGGCGAGCGCGCTTGCATCGCCAGAGTCCGTCAACGAGTTTCGCGACGGCGACCTGCACCCGGGGTACGCGTTCCCGCTCTGGCACGCGGAGCTCGGGGCGATTGCTCGCCTCGCCGGCGTAGACAGCGCGGACGTCATGCTGCACGTCGCTTCCGCCCTGGTCCCGGTCGCGTTCCTCGTCGCGTACGCGGCGGGAACGACGCTCTTCGGGTCCTGGGCGGGCGGCGTCGCCGTCCTCGCCGCGCAGGTCGGTCATCTCGGCTTCTCGCGCAGCGGGACCGGATCCTTCGCCTCGCTCGCGTCTCCCGCGTCGGTAACTCGGGTCGTCCTCGTTCCGGCGCTCCTTGCGCTCGTGTTCGCAAACGTCCGCGCTCGGCGCTCTCTCGACCCCGTGCCGCTCCTCGCCATCGCGGCCGCGGCGCTCGCCGTGGCCGCCGTCCATCCCACCTACGTCATCTTCACCGTTCTCCTGCTTCTCGGCTTCACGCTCGTTCGGGTCGCTTTCTCGGACGAGCGACGCGCAGACGCCGTCGGGATGGGGGCGGCGCTCGCCGCGGTCGTCGTCCCCACGGTGCTCCTCTTCGCGTGGCTTGCGCCCTCCGTGTCCGCGACGGCGTCCCACTCGCCGAGCGCGGGGGAAGAGGCGCGCGCCCTCCGCCACTACCATGGCCAGGTCGAGGTCGTCGGCGACGACTACCGGGCGGCGCCGAGCTCGCTCACGCGTGCGGGCCCCGTGGTGGTCGCCGGGCTCCTCGCCGTCCCGCTCCTTGCGCTCCTCGCGCGCCGTCGGTGGGCGGCGTTCGTCGTCGGCGGGACCGTCCTCCTCCTCGCCCTGCTCCTCGTCCCGGATCTCTTCGCTCGCCTCTCCGACCTGGTCTCGGTCTCGCAGTCGCGACGCCTCGCGCACTTCCTGCCGATCGCGTTCGCGGTCGCGGGCGCCGCGGTCGTCCTCGGTCGCCTCCGGATCGCGGGCGCCGTTGTCGCGCTCGCGGCCGGAAGCGGCCTGCAACTCGCCTACGGTGGCGCTTCCGCGGTCTCCGAGCCCGGGCCTGCATGGCCGGTGTGGTTCGCGATCGTGGGCGGTGTCGCGGCGCTCTGCGCCGCCGTACTCGTCGCTCGTCGCGTCGAGGCAGCGGCTTTCGACCCGACGGGATGGGCGGCGCTCGCTGCCGTCGCGTTCGTCCTCCCGATCGGCATGGCAGGCCTGCGCGGCCTCGAGCGCGTGGACGCCGCCGACCCGTACGCGCTCACGCCGGGTATCGTCGAAGCGCTTCGCGATCTGGACTCGGACGACGTCGTCTTCGCCGCGCCGGAGACCGCGTACCGCGTCGCAGCGTTCGCGCCTGTTTATGTCGCCGCTCTCCCCGCCGCGCACGTCGCGGACACCGAGAACAACCGACCCTATCGCCGGCAGCGCGACGCCATTCGGTTCTTCCGGTCGCGCCGCACGACCGACTCCGAGCGGCGCGACCTCCTCCGCCGCTACGACGCGGACTGGCTGCTCGTCGACCTGACGCGCCGTTACCCGCGCAAGCTCGTCGCCTCCTTCCCACGCGTGTACGCCGATGCGCGGTTCGCGCTCTTTCGGGTCGGGTCGTGAAGCTTCCGCTCGTCGCGCGAGCGCCCGCGTCCTACGACGATGCGTTCATCGCCACGATGGCGTCCGCGTACCTCGAGCAGACCGCCTGGACGCAGCTTCGCCTCGCAGCCGTTCGGGACCTGGTCGAGCCGGAGGCGGGAGAGCGCGTGCTCGACCTCGGGTCGGCGGCTGGAGCCGTCTCGCACTTCCTCTCGACGTTCGGGTGTGACGTCGTCGGCGTCGATTCCGAGCCGCGCGCCGTCGCCGCCGCGTCGGCGCTCTTCCCGCGCCTGCGCTTCGAGCTCGCCGACGTCGCGGCGCTCCCCTTCCCCGACGCGTCCTTCGACAAGGCTGTCGCGGCAGATCTCGTCGAGCACCTCGCGGACGCGCCGTTCGCGGCCATGCTCTCCGAGGTCGCTCGCGTGCTCGTGCCCGGGGGGACGCTCTCCTTCTACACGCCCAACGCGCGGCATCCGATCGAGCGTCTGAAGGAACGCGACCTCGTCCTCGCCCGCAACGAGACCCACGTTGCGGTGCGTGACGCTGGCGCGCTCGCGCGCGCGTTCGGCGAGGCCGGCTTCGAGGTCGATCGGAACGAATGGCGGGCGAGCTTCTTCCCCATCCTCCGCACGTTCGAGCGCCTCGGCGGGGGTCGGTTCGAGGCGCTTCGCTACCGCCTCTGCCTGCGCGGTCGAACGCCGCGCTGACGCTCCCCGGCAGGCTGAGCGCGACGACAGGCCGGCAGCCGCGAGGGCGGCGACGAGCGCACCCCCGATGGCGAGCGTGGCGACGGCGGCGCCCGACCCTGCACCGGCGCCTTCAGCGGAAGCGATGCGCCCCTCTGCTGTCGGAACCGCCCCTTCCACGCGCGCATTGCTCGGGAGTGGGCGGGGAGGAAGGGCCGGGCGTTCGCCGAGTCCCGTCCCGTGCCGCAGCCCGGGCGTTCGCGCCTCGCCCGCCTTCCGGAGGATCGCCTCCGCCGACTGGGGGCTGAGCTCCCACCCCCTCGCGTCGCCCTCCGAGCGCGAGTGCGCGTTCCGCTCGTCCGGCCTCACGGTGCGCGCGCGCTCGTCGCGGGGTGGCGAATCGCGTCACGCGGCGCCGACCCGCCGACTGTTGGAAGCGGGTCGCGACGGCCCTCCCTGGGCGCGGCAGAGGTCGCGACCGGTTGCTCGTCGACCTCGCGGCGCTCCTTCTCGAGCGACGGCGCGGGGTAGGCCGGTTCCCTGATTGGACCTACGGCAGAGTTCGGGGCAGATGCGGGCGCCGACGTCGGCGGAGGCGGAGGGGCTGGCTCGGGCGAAGCT
>JALZFU010000115.1 GCA_030861385.1 Actinomycetota bacterium | reverse complement strand
CCCGATCGCGCGCCGCTCGGCGCGGGCCCCGGCCTGAAGGACGTGGAAGAGGGCGAAGCGGACCGCCTGCTGGAGCGGTGCGTCGCCCTCGAGCTCGACGTCCGCGCGAGCCCAGACGTCGTCGAGGTACTCCCGCTGTCCTCGCCGCAGCCCCTCCCAACCAGTTCGCTTGGCGGCCGCGAGGGCGGCGTCGACCTGGTCGCGGAGAGCGGGGAGCGAGCGCTGGCTCGACCAGCCGTACGCCAGGAACTTGACGAGCCGCAGACGCTGGCCAGGCTCGAGCTCGGTATTGATCGTCACGCGCGCGAGATCGGGTTCGCTCTCCCCCACGGTCACCGTTGCCTCGGGTCCTTCGAGGACGTGGTCCATGCCCGCCGCCATCCGAAGCCCGCTCGCCCGCGTCCTGTGCACGAGACCGGCGCGAAGCTCGTGGTGGCGGTGCTCTTCCGCGACGAGCGGTGCACGTAGCGCCGCCGCGCCCCGCGGGTCGTCGGTCCGTTCCGGCTCGACCTCGTTCGCGACGAGTTCCGACTGCACGACGATCCGCGCGGACTCACCGACGGACTCCACCTCGTAGACGATCGCGGCGACCGAGCGTTGGACGAACGAGACTAGGCGCGTCGAGGAGACGCGGACGGCTTGCCCGGCGGGGGAGACCCATTCCACCTCGCGGCGTAGCACGCCGTCGCGGAGGTCGAGCACGCGCTCATGGCGGGCGAGGGTGCCGTAGCGAACGTCGAACGGCTCGTCGTCGACGAGCAGGCGGATCAACTTCCCGTTCGTGACGTTGATGATCGCTTGCCCCGCCTCCGGGTAGCCGTAGCCGCTCTCGGCGTACGGCAGAGGACGGACCTCGTAGAACGCGTTCAGGTAGGTCCCGGGGAGCCCCCACGGCTCCCCCTCGTCGAGGTTGCCGCGGAGGCCGATGTGGCCGTTCGAGAGGGCGAAGATCGACTCGGTCACCGGGAGCAGGTCGAGGTGGAGCTCGCGCTCCGGCACCGCCCACGGCTCGACCGCGAAGACGTCGTCGCCGATCATCTCGGCTCCAAGAGCTCTTCCAGGTCCTGCACGACGACGTCCGCGCCGCGACGCCGCAGCGCCTCGGCCTGCCCGGTGCGGTCGACGCCCACGACCCAGCCGAAGGCACCGGCCCGTCCCGCCTCGACCCCGGCGAGCGCGTCCTCGAAAACGGCCGCGTGTGCCGGCTCGACGCCGAATGCGCGACCCGCTGCGAGGAACGTGTCGGGGGCAGGCTTACCGGCCAGACCCTCGCGCTCGGCGACGACGCCGTCGATTCGAACTTCGAAGAGGTGCTCGATCCCGGCCGCGGCGAGGACGTCGCGGCAGTTTGTGCTCGCCGAGACGACCGCGCGCCGGAGGCCTTGCTCGCGCGCCGCCTCGACGAAGCGAACCGATCCTTCGTACGGCTCCACTCCCTGCTCGCGAATGAGCTCGAGCACGAGCTCGTTCTTGCGCGTGCCGAGCCCGTGCACCGTCTCCGCCTCGGGCGGGTCGGCGGGCGACCCCAGCGGCAGCTCGATCCCTCGCGACTCGAGGAACGAACGGACGCCGTCCAGGCGCGGCTTGCCGTCGACGTACTCGTCGTAGTCGGTCGGACGGTCGAACGGCCGGAAAGGCTCGCCCGTCCGCTCCGCCCACTCACGGAGGAATCGGTCGAACATCTGCTTCCACGCCGCCGCATGAACCTTCGCGGTCTGCGTCAGCACGCCGTCGAGGTCGAAGAGGCACGCGGCGATCGCTTCCGGCACCTTCACCGTGCGTCCCTCGCCTGCGGCCGCAGGTCGAGCGTGTCCTCCGGCCGGTGTCATGCTCGGCGCGGAAGAGCCGCCGAGCGTTCCGTCACGATCGCCTCGTCGTCACAGGTCATAGCGTCGATCGTCCTCGCACCTCATGATCCCACAGGGTGGAGCGAGCGCCGGAGGATCGGCGACGCCGTCTCGGTCCCGCCTGCCGTCCCGCCCAGCACGCCAGGGAGTTGCATGCGAACATGGGACGATCGGATCGGCGGCGGGCCGGCGGAGATTCTGGCCGCGCCGCTCGTGCGAGCGATGGCGGAGACGAAGAGGAAGACGAAGGCGGACGAGGCAGCGCGACCCGAGACGCCCTGGCGCGTGGAAGGGGAGCGCCGCGACTCCGACCAAAAGGACGGTTCCTTCGCCGGCATGCGCCCTCCCGGCGGCCGGCGATTCTGGTTGCTCCTGCTCGCACTCCTCGCCGTCAACTGGCTGACCGTCTCCCTCGTCTCGCCCGGCCCGCGACGCATGGAAGTCCCGTACACCTTCTTCCGCGAGCAGGTGGATACGGGGAACGTCGCCGAGATCAGGTCGCGGGGCGAGGCCATCCAGGGCGAGTTCGAGAAGGAGGTGACGTACCCGCCGGGCGAGGACGGGACGACGTCGAAGAGCTTCGAGACCGTGCGTCCCTCCTTCGCCGAGGACGATCTCTACGCGGCGCTCGTCGGGAAGGACGTGGTCGTGAGCGCCGAGCCGCTCGAGCAGCCGCGGTCTTTCCTCCTGACGCTCCTCCTGAGCTTCGGGCCGACGATTCTCCTCGTCGCCCTCTTCGTCTGGCTGATGCGAAGGAGCGCCGCCGGCGGCGGCGGAGGCCTCACCGGCCTCGGGCGCTCGCGGGCGCGCCGGTACGAGACGTCCGAGAAGCGGACGACGTTCGCGGACGTCGCCGGGATCGACGAGGCCGAGGAGCAGCTCGTCGAGGTTGTCGACTTCCTCAAGAACCCCGACCGCTACCGAAAGCTCGGCGCCGCGATCCCGAAGGGTGTGCTGCTCACGGGGCCGCCCGGCACCGGGAAGACGCTCCTCGCGCGCGCGCTCGCCGGCGAGGCGAACGTGCCCTTCTTCTCGATCTCGGCCTCCGAGTTCGTCGAGATGATCGTCGGCGTCGGGGCGAGCCGGGTGCGCGACCTCTTCGACCAGGCGAAGAAGGCCGCCCCGGCGATCGTCTTCATCGACGAGCTCGACGCCATCGGGCGCGCCCGCGGCGGCGGCGCCGCGATCGGCGGCCACGACGAGCGCGAGCAGACGCTGAACCAGATCCTGACCGAGATGGACGGCTTCACCGGCGCCGAGGGCGTGATCGTCCTTGCGGCGACGAATCGTCCGGACGTCCTCGATCCGGCCCTCCTTCGGCCGGGACGGTTCGACCGCCGGATCGCCGTCAATCCTCCCGACCAGACGGGACGCCGGCAGATCCTCGCGGTGCACACGCGCTCCGTCCCGCTCGCCGACGACGTCGACCTCGTCGCGATCGCCTCCTCGACGCCCGGCATGGTGGGCGCCGACCTCAAGAACCTCGTCAACGAGGCCGCCC
>JALZFU010000113.1 GCA_030861385.1 Actinomycetota bacterium | reverse complement strand
GCCCTCGTGCCGTCGCGCGACGAGCTCGAGGCTCCGCTCGACCTTGTCGACGAGCTCGGGCGGCGCCAGCGGGCGGGCACGGCCGTCCTGGCGGAGAATCCAGGACACGAGCTGGCCGAGGTCGGCGTACTTCGTGCGGAA
Source organism: Actinomycetota bacterium (assembly GCA_030861385.1). Classification (GTDB taxonomy): domain Bacteria; phylum Actinomycetota; class Thermoleophilia; order Gaiellales; family Gaiellaceae; genus JALZFU01. The sequence goes on along the minus strand of JALZFU010000113.1, from coordinate 3,530 downwards.
GACGCCGCCCTCGACGCGGCCGCGCTCGACCGAGCGCTCGATCCACCACGCGCTGTCGGGGTCGACCTCGATCTCGGCTTCGCCGGTGAGGTCGCCGACCTGCCACGGCTCGCGGTGGCGGAACTCCGACGCGTCGAAGTCGGCCGGCGCGCGGAAGTCGCGCTCGCGACGCGTGGCGAAGCGAATGTCGCCTCGGATCCGCGAGACGCGGAACGTCCGAATCGCGTCGCGATCGAGGTCGCGTCCGATCAGGTACCACGAGCCGCGCTCCGGGAGGAGGGCGTAGGGGTTCACCGCCCGCTCCGACTCCTCGTCCCTCGTGATCGTCCAGTAGCGGAACTTGATCGTTCGCTGCTTCGAGATCGCGTTCTCGAGCTTCGTCAGGCGCCCCGACATCTCGGCCGAGTAATCGGGGTCGCGAAGCTCGACTCGCACCGCCGTCTCGGGGGAAGTCTCGAGCGCGGTGGGACGGCCGAGAGCCAGGTTCTGGAGGGCGAGGCGGAGCGGCTCGGCGTAGGCGAACTTCCCCTCGAGGAGGTGAAGCGCGATCTGGAGCGCCGCGAGCTCCTCCTCGTCGAGCTGGAGCTCGGGGAGGAAGTACTGCTCGGAGGAAAGCGTGTAGAGCTCTTCGCCGGTGAACTCGTCCCGCTGCGACTCGAGCGGAACGCCGAGCCCGACGAGCTCGGCCCGGTCCGAGTAGAAGCGACGCGCGAACGCCTCGTCGGACATCTCGGAGTAGCCCTCGACGTTCTGCTTCACGTCGCGCGCGGTGATCGGCCGCCGCTCGGCCATGAGGAACGCGACCAGCGAGAGCTGGCGGATCAGCTTGTCGGTGTCGTGGCTCAGAGTCGCGGGGCCGGGTGGCGGTAGCGGCTGCCCTCCCTATTGTTCCCCAGCGGTGGCAAAACCTGCGGTCATCGTCGCCCACCTCGACCTCGACGCCTTCTTCGCCGCTGTCGAGGAGCGAGAGCGGCCCGAGCTCGCCGGGCAACCGCTCGTCGTCGGAGGCGACCCGCGCGGACGCGGGGTCGTCGCGACCGCCAACTACGCGGCGCGCCGGTACGGCATCCACTCGGCGATGAGCTCGGCGGAGGCGCTCCGCCGCTGCCCGAGCACCGTCTTCGTCCGGCCGGACCACCGGCTCTACTCACGCTACTCGCGCGAGGTCTGGGCGGCGGTCCGCGAGGTTGTTCCGACCATCGAGCGCACGGGGCTCGACGAGGGCTACCTCGACGTCGGCGCGGTTGTGCGCGACCTCAGCGAGGCGCGCCCGGTCGCGGAGGCGGTGCAGGCGGCGGTCCGAGGAGCGACGAGCCTCTCGTGCTCGCTCGGCGTCGCGACCTGCAAGGTCGTCGCCAAGGTAGCGAGCGACCGGCGCAAGCCGGGCGGGATCACCGTCGTTGCGCCGGGGAAGGAGGCGCAGTTCCTCGCCCCGTTCCCGATCCGCGTCCTCCCGGGCATCGGCCCCCGTGCTGAGGAGCGGCTGCGCCGAGCGGCCGTGACGACCATCGGGCGGCTGGCCGCGCTCACCGACACGGAGCTCGCCGCGCTCCTTCCCGGGAAGATCGGTGGGCTCCTCCGAGACCGCGCGCGCGGAATTGACCCTCGACCGCTCGAGCACGCTGGCGAGAGCGTCTCGATCGGACATGAGGAGACGTTTGCGCAAGACATCGCTGAGCGCGAGCGCCTGCACGACGAGCTCCGCCGGATGGCCGAGCGCGTCGCGGAGCGCCTCGCGCGCGGGGATCAGGCGGCGCGGACCGTCTCGACGAAGCTCCGCTACGCCGACTTCACGACGCGGAGCCGCTCGGTGACGCTCGCCGTGGGCACGGACGACGCGGTGCGGATCGGAGAGCTCGCGTGCTCGCTCCTCGACCGCGCGCTCGAGGAGCGCGACGGGCCGCTCCGACTGATCGGCGTGACCGTCTCGAACATCGACTCGGCCGTGCAGCTCGCCCTCGTCGACCCGCATTGAGGCGCGGGAGCCGGGCTATGCAGCGGCGCGTCGCGTCTCGAGGTGCTGATGCGAGGGGCAGAACTCGCGGTCGGGAAGCGGAGCGCGCTGGCAGGGTTTCCCCTTTCGCGTCGTCGCGCGGCAGCGAGCTACGCCGCCGTCGAACGCGCCACACTCGATCTGCTCCTCGACGTACTCGACCGCAGCGCTGATCCCCTGCGTGATCGCCCAGCTGACCTGCGCCTGGTGCGTGATCGGAAAGTAGCGGCGGACGTCCTGGAAAAGCGTCCGCTCAGGACGGGAGAAGTAGCGCGGGTCGCGCGCCAGCCGCTCCACCGTCTCCTCGCACGCCGCGAGGACGGCTCTTCTCGACTCGAGCTGGGTCTCCGCGTCGGCGTACGGCTCGATCAAGTCCTTCACCGAGCGGTAGATCGCACGCGAATACTGATACATGCGAGGAAGGAGGCCTTCTTGCACGGAGCTGATCGCCATTATCCGAGGGCGCGGTTAACTGGCTGCAAACGAATGTTTATTTCGCGTTAAGCGGCTGAGCGATGGCCAAGTTCCGGCGGAGTTTAAACGGGGGCAACGGTGTGTCACAAACTCCGCGGCTCCCGATACCCCAGGGAAGACCCTATCCGCGATCGATCTCGCGGGGGTAAGCGCGTGCGTACCCGGCGCTCCGCGCGCCGGAGACCGCCGCGCGTGCCCGTGCCTCCGTGTCGTAGATCCCCGCGAAGACGACGTAGTACCCGGCCCGCAGACTCGCGAAGTCGGACGACGTGAGGACGCCGACGCGATCGAGGCCCCTGGCGATCGCCGCGTCGGCCCTCGCGACGGCTCGGCTTCGCCCAGCGCTCACTGGGATGGAATCGAGGACGACGGTGTAACCGTCGTGCCTCGGCCATGCGATCAGGGTGCCGGTCGCGGCGGTCGTCGTCGGACTCGTCGTCGACGTGCTCTCGTCACCGTCGGCGGTCGTCGAGGACGTCGGCCCGGGCCCCGTCGTCGTCCCCGGGAAGGTCGGCACGGTGCCGGTGGCGTCCGTCTCGGATGGAGGCGGCGGCGTGGGGAGGGCCCCCGTCGTCACGTCCGTCGGGATCGCGAAGACGGAGCTCGTGGGCCCCGGGCCCATCTGCCCGCCGCGTCTCGGACGCGGCTCCTCGTCGTTCGTCGCCGCGATCACGATCGCAGCGGCGACGAGCGCGATCAGAAGGAGGGCGAGAAACGTCGCCCAGAACCAGAGCGGCGACTCACGCGTCCATTGCTCGCGCCCCCAGGCGAAGGTAGGGCTCCGAAGCGGAACGAGGCGCGTCCCACATTCCAGGCAGTACTCCTGGAAGGCGTCGTGCGGCGCGCCGCAGCGTGGGCAGCGGCGCGAGTGGTCGGGCGTGGGCGGCGGTGCGGGCGGGACGTCCGCCGGGGGCTCCACTATGGACCTCCGGTCGCGCCTTCCCGGGGCCGGGTGGGTTCGATGAACGTGTCCTGGTTCGCCTCGGCCTCGAACGCCTCGGCGGCCACCGCGTTCCCGCACGCCGGGCAGAAGCTCGCGTCGGCCGGGAGCGCATGCCCGCAG
>JALZFU010000433.1 GCA_030861385.1 Actinomycetota bacterium | reverse complement strand
GTCGTAATCAGCGCGCTCGTGACCCCGCTACGCCCGCCACCCGCGGCCGCTTGACGCGGCTCGCGGTGACGTCGGGACACTTTCGAGCACACGCGCGTCCCCTTGCCGACGGCGCCGACGAGACGAGCCAGGCGGGACCGAGCGCTGCCGCTCCGGGCGGAAGCAGCGGTTCGATAACGAACTCGAAAGCCGTTCGAGATCACGGCCTCTCGAGCGTTCGAGTCCCATTCGTCCTCTACGACGACGTCGACCGCTTACTTGCGTCGGTCACGTCTCCGGAACCGCTAGCGGGGCTGCTTCGGCTCCCGGCTGAGCGCGCCGCCCTCGCTCTCCCGGTCGGCTTCCTGCTCGTCGGACTGGTCGACTCCCTCTAAGCGCTCTCCCTCGGCCGCGGCCTCGGCCACCTGCCAGTGCGCCTCTGCCGACCGGTCGCGGTCTCGGTCAGCTCGAGCCTCGTCTTGCGTCTCGCCGGTCATCTCTCGGGAGGGTAGCGCGTCGGGCCGCCTCGGCTCACCGTCGATCGAGATCGTGGAGCCGCGGTGCTGCGACGCGTCCGTCGACGCGACGGCGTCGCCGCCTTCACGCCCATAGCGAGAGCGGGAGCGGGATTCAAACTCTCGCTGTGCCGTCCGCTGAACCACGTCGTCAGGCGTGACCCGTCCGGTCGTTCCAGTTCTCGAAGACGGTGAGGATTCGGAGGTAAAGCCGGCGGAGCATCGGTGCGGTGATCGGAGCGCCGTCTATGGCGTCGTCAGCGCCGAGACCGAGAAGGTGTCGAGACCTTCGTCCGCTGCGAGGACGCCGAACCCTTCCTTCAGGAGTCCAAGCCGACGATCCGAACTAGCCGACCTGCGACGCCTCGAGCCCCGTTGAGCTCACTGCCCGACTCGAAATAGACTCCCGCGTCGCGATGAGGGTCGAGCTCCGTCTCGCGGATGCCACGGCGGCCACCCTTGAGATCGAGAACGAGCAAGAGTTCAACGACCTCTTGAACGGCAAAGGCCGCTACATGACGGGCTGGGCGCAGACGACGACGGGCGAGTACGTCCAGCTTTCGCAAGTGGTCTCCCTGCGTCGGTTCGGGTGACGGAACTTCTCCCGAGCCCGCGCCTGCAAGCGCTCGAGCCACCCCGGCCGCGCTCGAGCGCGCGGGCTTGCACGTGCCGGCCGAACGCCTCGCGTATGTGGGCGTGACGCGACCCGCTCCGCCACTCAAGCACACCCTCTCCGAGGGGATGTGCAGTTCGCGGCGACTCGCGCGACCTCTCATTTCTCCGCTTTGCGCCGCGAGTCGGATTGCGTCGACACGTTCTTCCCACGCGGCGCGCAGCCGCACGCCCGACGGGCGTCAGGGTGCGATCGGCCGGAAGTCGTAGCGCGATGCGATCGCCCCGATTTGTTCCTGCGTGGGCTGACCGGCAGCGAGCGCTCCCGCTAGGTCGCGCATGTAGTTCTCCCATCCGGCGGGCGTGTTGAAGTTGAGGAACCGGACCGGCGCTTGCGTCTGGTTGCTGAACGTGTGCACCACCCCGGGCGGCGCGCAGACGAACGTCCCGGGCTCGCACTGGACAGTCTCGTCGTCAAGCCGCAGCGTCAGCGTTCCTTCGAGGACGTAGAACATGTCGTGGAGGCGCTCGTGGACGTGCGGCGGCGGACCGGGGAAGCCCGGAGCCGCAATCGCTTCGCCGAGGTAGAACGTCGCGCTGGTCTCCTCGCCGGTTGCCTTGATCGTCACGGACGTTGGTCCGCCGATGTGCTCTCCCTCGCCGGCTCGTAAGACGACCGTCCTCATCTATCCGACCTCCTTCGTCGCTCGTCCTTCCGAGCAGTCTTCCTCACGAAAGCTCGCGCGGTGTCCCTGCAGGCTCGTCGACCGCGGCGCCGTAGATCGCGGCCCGACTACCGGCCGCGACGGAAGGAGTGGAAGATGGGCGCCAACGCAGACGTCGTCAAGGCGGCATGGGAGGGCTTCGGGCACCAGGACCTCGATCGTCCCGCCCCCGCCGACGAGGTCACCCCGTGCGCCCTGCACGGAGATGCCCGAACCTCTCGTTGTTGCGCCTCACGGACCTAGTCGAAACGGCGGGTACTCGTCCGTGACCAGTACGAACGCATAGGCGACAACACGATTGTTCCAGCGTCCGACGCCCTGCAGGAAGTCGAAGACGCCGCGCGGGTATTTGGCTCCATCGTGGAGACCTCCTTTTCTTGTGGCTGTTTAGAGACGAAAGCGCAGGTGGGGAATGAACGTAACCCGAACGTTGGCGCTCGACGAGCTGCCGCCTCCGCGGCCGGTTCGAGGTAACCGCTAAGTCGGCTGCTGATCGAGCTCGTCGATCGCGATCTTCTCGAAGCTGCACGACGGCCAGGTTGGCGAATCACGCGCGCGGCGTTTCCGGCTCACGCGGCGCGGTAGAGTCGCTGCGTGGGAGACGAGATCGAGGTTCGCAACAATCCCTCCCAGCTGCGATACGAGCTGCACCTCGACGGGAAGCCCGCAGGGATGATCGTCTACTCGCGCCAGCCGGACGCCGTGTCGCTCGTCCACACCGAGGTCGAGCCGCAACTCCAAGGCCGGGGTCTCGGCGGACGGCTCGTGGCCGGTGCGCTCGCGGATATCCGCGCCCGCGGGCTGCACGTCGATCCGATCTGCCCCTTCGTGCGCTCATACATCGACCGTCACCCGGAGTACCGCGACCTCGTTGTCACCGACTCCGAGCTGCCGGACTGACGCCAAATTTCTTTCGGATCACCTTGTACCCAGCGTGCAGTCGGTCCGGGGCTGGTTGCAGCCAAGGCCCCCGACCGTGACCGCGAGAAGCGGCGCTTGCTCAACGTGACCGGTCGAACGCGTCCGCGACGGCGCGCATGTGCGCCTCGAGGTCGCTGAGCACCTCGCGCACCCCGGGTGAGAGTCGCCTCCCGGGGCGGGTGATGATCGCGAACGTGTCGTACAGCGGGGGGCTGAAGGGCGCCGTGCTCAGGCCTTCAGGGTAGTAGGGCGCGTGGATGAAGGCGCTCGGGAGGTACGTATCGCCGAGGCCTGCTGCCACGAGCCGGAGCGCGATCTCCTTGAGCTCCACCTCGACCTTCGGTTGGACGCGAACCCCGAGTGCCTGCGCCCGCTCGGCGAGCTGGCGGCGGATCGGATCCTTGTCGCCGGACTCGGCGTCGTAGAAGACGAGCGGCGTCGCGACGAGCTGTTCGATGGTCGCGGGCCGTCGCGCGCGTTCCGGGGAAGCGCTCACGTAGAGGACCTCGTCGCGCACGATCGGGCGGACCTCCAGCT
>JALZFU010000067.1 GCA_030861385.1 Actinomycetota bacterium | reverse complement strand
TGCGTCTCGGCGGGGCCGAGGCCGCGGAAGTAGACGGCCATGAGGAACGCCGCCATCTGGTAGTCCGGCACGCCGTCGCGCGCGTAGGCGAGCACGAGATCGGCGAGCTCGTCCGGAGCGAGCTCCTCGCCGTCGCGCTTCCGCTCGATCAGCTCGGCGGGCCGGATCACCGAGCGAGGCGCCGCCTCGTTCGGAGGCGGACGGCGGTCACGGCGCGACGATCGGCTGGCCCGGAACTCGGCGCGGCGGCCGCTTGCCGCCCAGCCACGCGTTGACCGTCGCGCCGACGTCCGCGAACTCACCCTCGTGGATCCGTCCGCCGGCGTTTCGGCCTTCCACGTAGCCGAGGAGGAGCGCGTGCTCTCGGGAGTGATCGGTCGACGGGGTCGTCGGGTCGCAGCCGTGGTCGGACGTCAGGATGAGGAGGTCGCCGCCGCGGAGCGCGTCCAGGAGGTCGGGCAAGCGGCGGTCGAAGTCCTGGAGGCAGCGGTGGAAGTTCTCCGGGTCGTTTCGATGGCCCCAGACCATGTCCGTCTCCACGAGGTTCGTGAAGACGACGGCCTCGTCGAGCGTCCGCAGGAGCTCCTCCGTCTTCACGATCCCCTCCGCGTTCGACTTCGTCGGGTGGGACTCGTCGATGCCGACCCCCGCGAAGATGTCGTGGATCTTCCCCACGCCGTGGACGGGCGCGCCCGTCTCGCGCGCGAGCGTCAGGTAGTTCGGCGTCCGAGGCTTCAACGACCAGTCGTGCCGGTTCGCCGTCCGCGTGTAGTTCCCGGACTCGCCGACGAACGGACGCGCGATCACGTGGCCGACGGCGTGCCGGCCGGTCAGGATCTCGCGCGCTATCTCGCAGGCGGTGTAGAGCTCGTCGAGCGCGATCGTGTCTTCGTGCGCCGCGACCTGGAAGACCGAGTCGGCGGACGTGTAGACGATCCACTTCCCGGTCCCTCGGTGCTCGTCCCCGAGCTCCTGGATGATCTCGGTGCCCGACGCGGGCTTGTTCCCGAGAACCCCGCGCCCGGTTCGGTGGGCGAACTCCTCGATGACGTTCGAGGGAAAGCCGTGCGGGTAGGTCGGCATCGCCTCCGGCGTCACGATCCCCATGAGCTCCCAGTGTCCGGTCGTCGTGTCCTTCCCCTTCGATCGAGCGAGGAGACGTCCGGCCACTGCGGGAGCGCCCGGCTGCGGGGGGCAACCCTCGAGCTCCTCGACGTTGCCGAGGCCAAGCGCCTCGAGGTTCGGAAGGTCGAGCCCGCCGACGACTCGCGCCACGTTTCCGAGCGTGTCGGAGCCCTCGTCTCCGTAGTCGGCCGCGTCCGGCAATTCGCCGACGCCGACGGCGTCCAGCACGATCACGCAGGCGCGCGGCATGGCCGGGCTATTCTAGAAGGGCCATGGAGACCGTCCTCGGGCTGCTCGGGATCGTCGTCTGGATCAGCCTGGTCGTCTCGTTGGCGGCCGCGGTCACGTACCTCGTCGTCAAGGTCAGCCCCGGCGAGAAGGCCGAGCCGCCGCCGGCATCGCGCTCGAACGGCTAGACCGGCTCGAGCGGAACGAGCTCTGCGAGCGGCGAGTACTCGAGCCCGTGCGCGTCGGCGACCGCCTCGTACGTCAGCTTCCCGTCCATCGCGTTGACGCCGCGGGCGAGGGCCGGGTCGCGCGCGACCGCTTCGCGAACTCCGAGCTCGGCGACCGCCTCGACGTACGGAAGCGTTACGTTCGTGAGCGCGAACGTCGACGTGATCGGAACCGCCCCGGGCATGTTCGAGACGCAGTAGTGCGTCACGTCGTCGACGACGTAGACCGGGTCGGAATGCGTCGTCGGCCGGGCCGTCTCGACACATCCCCCCTGGTCGATCGAGACGTCGCAGATGACCGATCCCTCCTTCATCGCCGTGACCATCTCCGCCGTGACGAGCTTCGGCGCGCGGGCCCCGGGAATGAGGACGGCGCCGATCACGACGTCCGCCTCCGAGACCGATCGCTCGATCTCGAGCGCGCTCGACATGACGAGCTCGACGCGCCCCGCGAGGATCTGCTCGAGGTAGCGAAGTCGCTCGACCGACCGGTCGAGGATGCGGACGTGCGCGCCGAATCCGAGTGCGATGACGGCCGCGTTGTAACCGACGATCCCGCCCCCGATCACGACCACCTTGCCCGGAGCGACGCCCGCGACGCCGCCGAGAAGGAGCCCTCGGCCGCCCAGCGGCTTCTCGAGGAAGTAGGCGCCGGCCTGGGCCGAGAGACGGCCCGCGACCTCGCTCATCGGCGCGAGGAGCGGAAGCTGGCGCTCGTCCGTCTCGACCGTCTCGTAGGCGACCGCGGTCGTCCCGCTCTCGACGAGCGCCTGCGTGAGCGGCTCGTCGGCGGCGAGGTGGAGGTAGGTGAAGAGGACGAGCCCGTCTCGCAGCCGTCCGTACTCGGCCGGGATCGGCTCCTTGACCTTGAGGAGGAGGTCGACGCTCTCCCACACCTCGTCGGCCGACGCGATCCGCGCGCCCGCCCGCTCGTAGTCGCCGTCCGGAAAGGAGCTCCCGGCCCCGGCGCCCGTCTCGACGAGCACGTCGTGACCCCGCTGCCGAAGCTCCCGCGCGCCGGCGGGGGTCAGCGCGACGCGATACTCGTCCGGCTTGATCTCCTTGACGACTCCGACCCGCATGGCGCGTGAACCATACGCGGAAAAGCCGGCCCGTGCAGGCGAAACGCGTCAGGCGCGCGCGAGGAAGAGGAGAATGCCCGCGAGCGTCTTCGCGTCCTCGATCTCGTCGAGGCGCGAGGCCGCGTCCGCGGCGGGCCAGCGAACGACCTCGACCTCTTCCCTGCTCTCCGGCGCCGGCTCGCCGCGCTCGAGCTCGTCGGCGAAGAAGAGGTGGATCCGCTCGCGGCAGAACCCGGGGGTCGTGTAGAAGACGGGCCCGGCGCGCCAGCGCCCGCCGCGAAGTCCCGTCTCCTCGGCGAGCTCGCGCTTTGCGGTTTCGAGAGGCTCCTCGCCCTCGTCGACCGTGCCGGCAGGGAGCTCGA
>JALZFU010000060.1 GCA_030861385.1 Actinomycetota bacterium | reverse complement strand
CGCTTCGGCCGGTCGCGGCGGCGAGGACTCCGAGAAAGCGCGCGACCGGGCCGAGACTGATCTCGGGATAGCTGATCGCGACTCGGGCGGCATAGGGCAGAAGAAGCTCGTAGAGCGTCGCGGCTCGGGAACAGTCGCCGAGTTTCGCCGCCGTCTCGGCCAGGAGGCACATGCTGACCTCCCACTCCTCGTCGAACGGGAGGCGGCGGAAGCGGTCGGCGGCGAGCGCCTCGAGCTCTTCGGACGCCTCAGCCGCCGACCCCAGCTCGGCGAGCATGCTCGCGAGAACGCACCGAGCGATCGGATAGGTCGGGTTCTCCTTCGCCGCCCGGCGCACCAGCTCCTCGACTTCTGCGAGGCGTCCCTGCTCGCGACGGAGGAAGTAGAGCTGGAGTCCGTGCACGACCGCGGCATCCCAGTCTTGCGCTCGCTCGCCGAGCTCGCGAGTCTCGATGATCAGCCGCTCCGCGTCTTCGAGCCTCCCTTCGAGCAGCGCGAGCAAGGCCCGGTACACGGCGACGAGCCACCGCTGCGCCGGCTGGCGGAGCTCGTCCGCTAGCGCCGCCATCGCGTCGAGGTCGGCGCGCGCCGGCGCGACGTCGCCGAACTCGAGCTCCGAGACGAAGCGGCTGTCGTACCCTTCGAGCGCGCGCTCGAGATCGCCCGCCTGAAGCGCGACGTCGACGAGCTCGCTCGCCATCTCGGCCTGCTCCCGGACGAAGTCGGGCGAGTGGTGACTCGCCATGTAACCGAGGAGGGCGTAGGCGAGGGTCGACGGCTCACCGATCCGCCGGGCCATCTGGAGGGCCTGCCCGCCCAGCGACCGTCGCCGCTCGGCGTCGGCGGTCGCGTCGCGAAGCGGGCCGCCCGCAAGGCGGGCGAGGAGCCTGACGCGGAGAGCGCTGTCCTCGCCGTCGAGACTCGCGAGCGCACGCTCGAGAAGGGAGGCGAGATGCGGGTCGTCCCGCGAGACGTCCCACAGGAACCGGCCGCCGTAGCCGAGAGCCGCGCGGGCGAGCTGATCGGCGAGGCCGTTCGACGCCGCGAGGTCCGCGGCCTCTCTGAACGTCGCCTTCGCCGCTGGCGTGTCTCCTGCCCGTGCCTGCGCTTCGCCGAGAGCGAGGAGGAGATCGCAGCGCGTGGAACCGCGATCCTTGGTCCGTTCGAGCGCCATTCGGTAGAGCCGCGCCGCCTCCTCGTAGGCGAGGAGAGCGAGCGCCCGGTCTCCTGCTCGCCGCGCGTAGGCGACCGCCTTCTCGGCATCGCCTCCGGGAGCGGCCCGAAAGAAGTGGTGCGCGAGCTCGGCCAGATGCGGCCCCGGATCCTGGGCGTGGAGCTCCTCGAGCGCCTCCCCGACCTGCCGGTGGAGCTGCGCCCGGCGGATGCTCGTCATCGCCTCGTAGACCGTGTCCCTGATGAGAGCGTGGGCGAAGCGAAGACGGCCGTTGGCGCCCGGGGCGTCGGCGGCGACGCGGGCGGTGATCGCCTCGTCGAGGAGCGGAAGGAGCGTGTCGGGAGCGACGGCGCTCACGCTCGCGAGCAGATCGAGGTCGAACTCGCGCCCGAGCACCGAGGCGACGGCGAGGATCCGGTTGCAGTCGCTCGAGAGGTGCCGGAGCCGGCGACCGATCACGTCCTTCACGCTCTCTGGAATCGCGAACTCGCCCGCGGCGGAAGCCTCGAGGCGGCCCTCGGCGAGGAGGAGACGCACGATCTCGCCAACGAAGAGAGGATTGCCCTCCGTCTCCTCGTGGATCGTCGCGACGAGCTCGCCCGGAGCGGCCTCCCCGGACGCGAGCTCGACGAAGCGCGCCACGTTCCTCTCGTCCAACCCGCGGACGGGAACGATTCTCGTCACGGGCTCGCGGGTCAGCTCGGTGAGCGCCGTCGCGAGCGGATCCGCGAGGATCGGATCGACGACGCGGTAGGCAGCGATCACGAGCACGCCGCTCTCGCCGAGCTCCCGGGTCACGAACCGCAAGAGGAGGAGCGTCGGCTCGTCGGCAGCGTGCAGGTCGTCGAGGAGGATGACCAGCGGCCGCACGGCCGCGGCGTTCTTCAGGAACGTAGTCAGCGAGTCGAAGAGGCGAAACCGCGCCGCCTCCGGATCCAAGGAAGGGGGTGGTGGAACGTCCGGAAGGAGCTGGCGGAGCTCGGGCACGATGCGGGCGATCTCGGTTGCTGCGGCCCCGAGCTGCGCGCGCAGCGCCTCGGTGTCGGTCTCGCCGATGTAGCTCCGGACGACCTGTACCCACGGCCAGAAGGCCGGGGCGCCGCCCGCCTCCCAGCAGCGGCCGACGAGAACGCGCGCGCCCCGTTCCGTCGCTCGGTCGGCCACCTCGTCCGCGAGTCGGCTCTTTCCGATCCCGGGCTCGCCGGCGAGGAGGACGAGGTGCGCGCGGCCGGCGAGCGCGCCCTCGAGCGCAGCGAGCAACTCCCCCAGCTCCGCCTCGCGGCCGACGAACGCCCCCCGCGATCCCCGCCCCTTCTCGGCTTCCTCGCTACCCGAGACGAGGTCGAGCGACGGATCCTGGGTCAGGATCGCGTGGTGGAGCTCGCGGAGCTTCCGCCCGGGCTCGATTCCAAGCTCCTCGACGAGCGTCGTTCGCGCTGCCTGGTAGCCCTCGAGCGCCTCGGCCTGCCGGCCGGACCGGTAGAGGGCGACCATCAGCGCGCCGCGAAGGCGCTCCCTGAGCGGATGCTGCCGGACGAGCGCCTCGAGCTCGCCGACGAGCTCGGCGTGGCGACCTTCGCCGAGGTCGCGCTCGATACGCTGCTCGAGCGACGCGAGGCGAAGCTCCTCGAGGTGCTCGATCTCCGCCTCGGCGAAGCGCTCGTAGGCGAAGTCGGCGAGCGGGGGCCCGCGCCAGAGCGCGGACGCGTCCTCGAGCCGCCCCTCGTCCAGAAGGCGTCGGAAGCGGTCGGCATCGAGCTCGTCCCGCTCGACGCGCAAGCGGTAGCCGCGCGCCTTCGTCTCTAGCCGCTCGCGGCCGAGCAGCTTCCGAAGCTGCGAGACGTAGACCTGGAGCGCCTTCTGGGCCGTCTCCGGGGGGTTCTCCTCCCAGAGGGCCTCGATCAGGCGGTCGGAGGAGACGACGCGGTTCCCCTCGAGGAGCAGCGCCGCGAGGAGAGCACGCTGCTTCTGCCCGCCGAGGTCGAGCACCTTCCCGTCGGCGACGACCTCGAGCGGGCCGAGGATCCGGAACTCCATCTTGCTCCTCGGCGACGCTAGCACCGCTCTCGGCCGCGCTCAACAACGCCTGCTAACGCGCCTCTTTACCCGCCTTTAGGCGTTCCTTTGCCGTCTCGCTGTGAGGTGAGCGCGAACCGACCGCAGCGGGGCGGTCGCGAGAGGAGGAAGCGATGAGTCGAAAGAGCCACAAGATCCGGCGGATGAGAGCGGTGATCGCGCTCGCGGCCACCGTCATGGCGTCCCTCGTGCTGCTCGTCGCGTCGGCGAGTGGCGGGTCGTCCGCCCGTCAGACGTCGGGGCCGACGGAGAGCGCTGCAGCGGCGACGCAGAGCTCGAATGCCGACCGCTTCGACGCCAGGGACGGACTGGGGATCGCGGTCCTTCTGGCGTCGCTCGGAATCGGGACGGCGGCGATGCTCTGGAACTACGCTCGTGAAAAGAGCATTGGATGGACGTCCATCGGCGGCGGCGGACGCTGGTCATGAACGCGGAAGAGACCCATCCGCCCGCTCGACGGCGGATGTCCGTGGGCGGATCCCCCAAAGGGCGCTCTCGGATGCTCGCGTCCTTCGACGAAAGGGAGGACGTAGCTCACGTCTGAGGTTCCTCACGGCTGTCGGTGCGATTGCCTGCGGACTTGCGTTGCCCACCGCCGCCGTCGCAACGGCGGCGCACGACGGCTCGCGAACGTTCCGCGTGCACGAGAGTGCCCACGACCTGAACATCTGCGGCTTCCCGGCCACGTTCGACTTCGTGCTCACAAACGAGTGGCACGCCGCCCCAA
>JALZFU010000044.1 GCA_030861385.1 Actinomycetota bacterium | reverse complement strand
CGCCGCCTACGCGCACCGTCGCGGCGGGACCTGGCTGCCGAAGCGCCTCGGGGGGTGACGCCCCGCTCGTAGGTGCTGGAGTCGGCTGTTCCGTCGCGGACAGGATGACGCGTGTGCCCAGCTTCGGGCGAAGCCGGTCACGACCTCGCGGCGCGGCGCGGAGCGCGGCCGGCACGCACTGCGTACGGTGCCAGCCGAGCAGCGCTCCGGTTGTGCACGTCAACGACGCCCGCACGCAACCGCGCCCGCACGCTCCCGCAGAAGTGATAAGCGTCGTGCGTGCAACGCGAGATCGTCCTCCGCTTCCTCGACGAGGACGTGGCCGCGCCGGCGCGGCTGCTTCGGAACCAGGCTCCCGAGACGTGCAGTGCGGTCTGGGATGCGCTCCCCGTCTCCGGCCTCGCGCGCCACGGGATCTACTCCGGGAGTGAGGTCTACCTCATCCTCCCCGCGCTAGTCGCGGTGCCGCGCGAGCACGCGACGACGATTGTCGGGGCTGGCGACGTCGGCTTCCTCACGGTCGCGAAGGGCGCGGGGTACGGCATCGAGGAGGGCTACTCGGAGATCTGCTGGTTCTACGACCTCGACGCAACCCCCTCGATGCCCGAGGGGCCGATCGCCGTGAACGTCTTCGCCCGGCTCGACGACGCAGACGCCTTCTTCGCCGTCTGTCGGCGGATGCGCCTCGAGGGGGCGAAGAGGCTCGAGATCGCCCGCGAGTAGGCACCGTCCGTCCCATCTCCGACGCGCGGCATAGACGCACGCCTTGGCTTGCAGTGAAGTGCTCCATTCGGCCACCTCCGCGCAGCTGTGGTGGCTGGCTGGCGCATTGACTGGCGCATGAGAAGAAAACGCCCTGCAAATCAAGCGTTGTGTAACGACTCGAAAGCCGTTAGAGGTCACTGGCCTCTCGAGGGTTCGAATCCCTCCCCCTCCGCTCTCCAAGCCGCATCGGGCGCACATCCGTTGCGGGATGCGGCTACGAACGGTCTGCCTAACCGCTGCAATCAGTCCGGGGGAGTCCATTGGCGTCCGCCGACGTGCACAGATTCAGGTGGGCGCTGGCGAATAATTGGCGAACAAAGTCGATCGTCCTACGTTGTCTAGCCTGGCATCGGACGGCTCTACGTACGTCCCGTTCGCTTCACCGAATCAGCTGATGCTCGACGTTCGCCGCGCCCTCTCGTCCCGCTTTACCGACGTAACCTCTTGCCGACGGTATGACGTCCCTCCCTGGCGACCTCGCAGCCCGCGCCCGGGCCTGGCGCCGCGGCTGGCACGCCGCGCTCTGCGACGTGTTCGAGCCGTGGGCGCACGGGACGATTGTGCGCGCGACGCGCTACCCGAGCTACTTCGATCTCAACGTCGTTCGGGTCGAGGACGACCCGGGGATGAGCGTGGAGGAACTGGTGGGGTTCGCCGAGGAGGCGCTCGCCGGGCTCTCGCACCGGCGACTCGACTTCGACCTCGTCGAGCCGGCCGAGGCGCTCCGGGATGGCTTCGCGGCCAGAGGCTGGAAGGCCTTCCGCCTGCTCTGGATGCGCCATGACGGGGCACGAACGCCGGACGATCCGCTTGCCGTCGAAGAGGTCTCCTACGACGCCGTGCACGACCTGCGCGTCGCTTGGCATCGCGAAGACTTCCCCGACCAAGACCCCGTCGCGTATCTGGCCCAGTCGCGCGAGGTCGCCCTGCGCCGTGGCGCGCAGGTCCTTGCGGTGCGAGAAGGCCGCGCGCTTGTCGCCTTCGCCCAACTCGAGCGCGAGGGGGGAGCGGCGGAGATCACGCAGGTTTACGTGCGCCCGGAATACCGCGGCGCCGGGCGCGGCACCGCGCTCACCTGCGCGGCGATCGAGGCGGCGGGGGACGTGAAAGACCTCTGGATCGCTGCCGACGATGAAGACCGGCCGAAGGACCTTTACGCCCGGCTCGGCTTTCGCCCGGCATGGACGACGATGGAGTACACGCGACTGCCGTAGGCAGGTCCGCGCGCTCCCGCACGTCCCGGTGGCTCCGCGCGGTCGCGGCGTAACCGTCGCGCCGCGAGCAAGCGCCAGGGTCGGTATCGCAGTGTCAAACACGATCGACGAGCGGGAGAAGCAGCGCGTCAGCGTCAAGCGGGCGCCCGAACGGTACACCCTTCGCGCTGGCGAATCTACCGGCGAATCGAGACTAAATCCCTGCAAATCAACCGTTTCCAGGCGGTCTCGCAAACCGCCGCATAGGTTTCTAGTGAAGCGTTGGGTTCGGGGAAAGCGAGCTAGAGCGCGCCGCCGCCTACGCCAGGAATCGCTCGACCCGCTCAAACTCCCCAGAAGCGCTGTCCGGACGCGCAGTCCGGCGGCTGCTCAAGCTGCCAATCCGCGTGCGGGTGGTGCCAGCCTTGATGCGATCCGAAGGAGGGGAGCGGCGCTCAGCTGCAATGAGTGCGCGGCCAACGGAAGCATGCGCTCGTGAAGGCCGTTCCAGCGCAGGCCGTACTCCTCGCGCAGCTTCGCCGGTAGTAGTCCGGCGGTGGACAGTCGGTGCGCGGGGGCGAGGACGCGAAGCGGCGCTGGCAGCGGCGCGTCGAGGATGACCGAGGCGACCTCGCGCGCCGGGCGGGTGACGCAGATGTCACCGCTCTCGAGCTCGCTCTGGAAGTACTCCTGGAAGTCGCCGAGTGAGGCGGGGATGACCGAGCCGGGCGTTCCGAAGATCCGGGCGACGAGCGCCATCTCCTGGTAGTAGCGCTCTTCTTCGTCGGCTGAGAGCTTCTCGACAAACCGCTCGTAGGCGACGATCGACGCCTGGACGAGGGTCGCGTGGACCCAGAGCATCAGCTCCGGGTTCGTAGCTGAGTAGCGGGTGCCTACGGGAAAGCGCCCGAGAGCTTCCCGCGTGACGCCATGCACACGCGCGTGGACGGCCTGGACACTTGCCGCGGCCCGTCTTGCTTCCTGCCTGGTGCCGTAGACGACGAAGTAGAGCGCCTCGAGCGTCCTCGCGAGTCTGCGCCAGAGGTCGTTCTGGTAATCGGAGTGCTCCACGACGCCACCCGCGACAAGGGGGTGGGCGACCTGAAGAAGGACGGCAGCGCCGCCAGCGAGGAGTGGGACGACCGGCGTGTTGCCGACGCGGCGGATCGCGCTCTCGGGCGCGAAGTAACCGTCCCGACTCGCCATCCTCTCGAGATGGGTTCTGGCCGTGTCCCGGCGCGCACTTCGCCTGCGGAAGGATGCACTCGGCCGTGACAGGGTTTGCATTGTGCCTCACCGGCGACGACCTGTGACCAGGAAGCGTGCTCGACCGGGGCCGTGCGTCTTGTCCGCATGATCGCCGCAGTGTCCCGGACCATTCAAGCTCGCTGCTGAAACGCGCCTGTTCACCACGCCATGGGCAAGTCTTCTTCGTTACGGCGGTTTCGTACCCGCTGTCCCCCCCGGGGCTCTTGCGTGACCGATGGTAGGGAGGGGGCGCCGGTCCGAGTCCGCCAGAGGCTTCGACTCTGTCCTGCTGAATTCCCGACCTCGTAGCTCTCCCAGCCGCACCGCTCCTAGGAGGGTCCTGCCCGCCGACGAGGCGCGGGTCAGGGCGACCC
>JALZFU010000029.1 GCA_030861385.1 Actinomycetota bacterium | reverse complement strand
GTCGCAACGCGGCCGTGAGCTGACGGTGAGCGCGGAAGACCCCGTTCCCTCGATCCGCGCCGGGAAGCCGGTGATCCTCCCGACCGACACGGTCTACGGTCTCTGTGCGGACGGCTATCGCGAGGCGCCCGTCGTCCGCCTCGCGAGGCTGAAGGGGCGGCCGGCGGGAATGCCCGTCGCGCTCCTCGCGGCCGACTTCGACGCGATCCTCGACGCCGTGCCGGAGCTTCGCGGCCGCGCGGCCGTCGTTGCGCGTGCGCTCCTGCCGGGCCCGTACACGCTCGTCCTCCCGAACCCGGGTCGCCGCTTCCGCTGGCTCACCGGGTCGCGACCGGACACGATCGGGATCCGCGTCCCCGAGCTTTCTCCCGTCGTCCGCGGCGCTATCGAACGGGTCGGCGTCGTCGCGGCGACGAGCGCGAACATCCACGGTGCCCGCGATCCGTGCCGCATCGAGGAGATTCCCGACGAGCTCACGCGCGCGGTCGCGACGATCGTGGACGGCGGCGAGCTTCCCGGGACGCCGTCGACCGTCGTCGACGTGACGGGCCCGGAACCCGCCGTTCTCCGGGAAGGCGTCGTTCCGGCCGCCGAGGCTGTTACGAGGATCGCCGCGGCGCTTCGGTGAGCGCCGGCCGCACGGCGGCTGTCGCGAGCGTGTAGGCGGCCATGGTCACGGCGACGGTCGCCGCCCACTGGAGCGCGGGCCGCTCCGCGAGCGGGAGCGCGACGGCGAAGCCGAGGGCGAGCGAGGGGAAGAGCGTGGCGGCGGCGAGCGCGGCGCCGAGACGGCCCAATCCCCAGTCGCGACGAAACTCGGCGTACTCGCGTACGAGCGGCAGGACGACCGCGAGTGCGACGACGGCGAGTGGCGGCAAGGCGGACACGATGCTCATGAGCCGATCCTTCCCAAAACGGCCGATCCCCCTACCGGGTTACGCCCGAAATCCCTCGAACGGGGTAGGACGATCCCCCGAGCGAGGGCCGGCCGGTCCTCTCGAGTAGGCTGCCGGTGCATGGCGGTCGCGCAAGAGACGTTCCACGAGCTGCGCCAGTCGCACCTCGCCGACCTCGACGCCGAGGTCGCCGCTCTCGTCGGCCGCGAGCTCGAGCGCCAGCGCGGCCAGATCGAGCTGATCGCGTCCGAGAACTTCACGTGGCCGGCCTTCTTCGAAGCGCAGGCGAGCGTCCCGACGAACAAGTACGCGGAGGGGTATCCCGGCCGGCGCTACTACGGCGGTTGCGAGGTCGTGGACGAGATCGAGCAGCTTGCGATCGACCGGGCGAAGGTGCTCTTCGGCGCCGAGCACGCGAACGTGCAACCGCACGCGGGGGCGCAGACGAACATGGCCGTCTACTTCGCCTGCCTCGAGCCCGGGGACACGATCCTCGCCATGCGGCTCGACCACGGCGGCCATCTGACGCACGGCCTCAAGGTCAACTTCTCGGGCCGCCTCTACGACATCGCGACGTACGGGGTCGAGCGCGAGACGAGCCTGATCGACTTCGACGAGGTACGCCGCGTCGCTCACGAGCGCCGGCCGAAGCTGATCGTGTGCGGAGGATCGGCGTACCCGCGGGCGGTCGAGGCCGACCGCTTCCGCGAGATCGCCGACGAGGTCGGCGCGCTCCTCCTCTGCGACATGGCGCACTTCGCGGGTCTCGTCGCGGCCCGCCTGCATCCGAATCCGACTCCCTTCTGCGACTTCGTCAGCTCGACGACGCACAAGACGCTCGCCGGGCCGCGCTCGGGCTTCGTGCTCTGCACGGAGGAGCACGCGCAGGCGCTCGACAAGGCGGTCTTTCCCGGGATGCAGGGGGGGCCTCTCCTCCACACGATCGCCGCGAAGGCGGCGTGCTTTCGGATCGCGGCCTCGGAGGGCTTCCGCGCCTACCAGGCGCAAGTCCGCGCAAACGCAGATGCGCTCGCCGAGGCGCTCGTCGAGGGCGGGCTCGAGCTCCTGACGGGCGGGACGGACACGCACCTCATCCAGGTCGATCTGCGTCGGAGCGAGTGGACGGGCCGGCAAGCCGAGGAGCGCCTCCACGAGGTTCGGATCACGGCGAACCGAAACACGGTCCCCTTCGACGAGCGGCCGCCGACGGTCGCGTCGGGCCTTCGGCTCGGGACGCCGGCCGCGACGATGCGCGGCTTCGAGGAGGAGGACCTGCGCGAGGTCGGCGCGATCATCGCCGAGGCTCTCGGCGACTCCGCCGACCTGACGCGCTTGTGCGAGCGGAGCGAGGCGCTTTGCGAGCGACACCCGCTCTATCCCGGCTTTCGGGGCTACGCGACGTACGAGGTCTCGTGAGCAGCCCGGCGGTGACCGGGCAGCTCGTCGAGGTCACGCACCCGCTCGTCCAGCACAAGCTCGGGCTCCTGCGAGACGCGGACACCCCCACGCAGGTCTTCCGCCAGCTCGTAAACGAGCTCACGCTTCTCCTCACCTACGAGGCGACGAAGGAGCTCGCGACCGAGGACGCCGAGATTTCGACGCCGCTCGAGCGGACGACGGTGCAACGGATCTCGGGGAAGAAGGTCGCCGTTTGCCCGATCCTCCGGGCCGGCGTCGGGATGCTCGACGGAGTCCTGTCCCTGATCTCGGGCGCTCGCGTCGGCTTCATCGGCCTCTACCGGAACGAGGAGACGCTCGAGCCGGTCGAGTACTACGTGAAGCTCCCGAACGACATCGGCGAGCGCGACGTCATCCTTCTCGACCCGATGCTCGCCACCGGACGCTCGACGAGCTACGCGACCGCGCTCGTCAAGGACGCGGGCGCCGAGAGCGTCCGCCTGATCGCTTTGATCGCCGCTCCCGAAGGGATCGAGCACATGCAGGGCGAGCACCCGGACGTCACCATCGTCGTCGCCGCCGTCGACCGCGAGCTGAACGAGAAGGGGTACATCCTCCCCGGGCTCGGCGACGCGGGCGACCGTCTCTTCGGCACGAAATGAGGGCGCGGCTCGTCGCCGCCCTCTACGACGTCCACGGAAACCTTCCCGCGCTCGAGGCCGTGCTCGCCGACGTCGAGCGGGCCGACGCCGACCTCGTCCTGCTCGGCGGGGACATCGTCGCCGGGCCCATGCCGGCGGAGACGCTGGACGCCCTCCTCGCGCTCGGCGAGCGGATGGTCGCGATCCGCGGCAACGCCGACCGTGCGGCGGCGGAGGGCACGCAGCCGGGTGCCCAGCCGGAGGAGTGGGCCGAGCGCGACGCGTGGATCCGCGCGCAGCTTCGAAACGAGCACGCGCGCTTCCTCGGCGAGCTTTCCGCGACCGTCACGGTCGACATCACCGGGCTCGGACCGACGCTTTTCTGCCACGGCTCGCCGCGAAGTGACGAGGAGATTCTCACGCGGGCGACGTCGGCCGAACGCCTGCGCCCGATCCTCGCCGGCGTCACCGAGCGCGTCGTCGTCTGCGGTCATACGCACGTCCAGTTCGACCGCACGGTGGACGGGATTCGCGTCGTGAACGCGGGGAGCGTCGGGATGCCGTACGAAGGGCGGACGGGGGCGTACTGGGCGCTCCTCGGCCCCGACGTCGAGCTTCGCCGGAGCGAGTACGACGTCGATGCTGCCGCCGAGCGGATCCGCGCCACGACCTTCCCCGGCGCCGACGACTACGCGCGCGAGTACGTACTCGCGTCCTACTCCGCCGACGAGGCGACGGAGACGTTCGAGCGGATGGCGGAAGCGAGCTAGGAGCGCTCGCGAGGATCGGTGGGCCGTCGTGGCGCGCCGACGGCCCGCGCTAACGAGGGGCCGGCGCAAGGAGGCCCGGCCGCGAGAGGGCGTCGAGCCAGACCGCTCGCGCCTCCTCTCGGGTCGCGCGCTCGGCGAGGCGCTCGAGCACCCACGCCGGGCCCGCCGTCGGGATATGGCCGGCAATCGGTGCGATGCCCTGGAAGCGCTCCTCGGCGATCGACTCGCCGCCGCCGACGAGAACCTCGCTCATCGTCTCGCCCGCTCGGATCCCGACGAGCTCGATCTCGGGCTCGCCGTGCCCGCCGGCCAGGCGCCAGATCCGTTCGGCGAGCTCGCCGACGGTGAGCGTGACGGGCTCCGCCGCGCAGGCGAGGAGCACGTCCTCGTGCGCGAGGAGCGCGGCATGGGCGGCGAGCGTCGCCGCGTGCGCCATCGTGATCCAGTAGCGGACCATGCCGCCGTCCGTGACGGTGAGCGGGAGGCCCGCCCGCGCCTGCCGGAGGAAGAGCTCGGACACGCTCCCGCCGCTCCCGAGCACGTTGACGAAGCGGACGGCGGTGCGCCGCCCGCCCGCCTGGCGAGCGGCGAAGGCGGTCAGCTGCTCGAGCAACCGCTTCGTCCGGCCGTAGAAGCTCGCCGCGAGCGCCGCCTTGTCCGTGGAGGCGACGACGACCGTCTCGACCCCGACCCGGTCTGCCGCGCGCAGCACGTTCCAGCTCCCATGCAGGTTCGTGTCGACGAACTCCTCGGGGAAGAGCTCCGCCCAGTCGACGTGCTTGTAGGCTGCAAGGTGGAAGACGAGGTCTGGGCGAGCGACGGCGAGCTCGCGGTCGACGCGGCCGGCGTCGCGAACGTCGCAGAGGACGTGCCGGAGACGCGCGAGGTCGTCGGCGGGACGCGCGCGTCGGTCGCCGGCCAGGCCCGCCTCGTGCGCGTCGAGCACGGTCACGCTCTCCGGGCGAAATCCGAGGAGGAACGTCGTGAGAGCGCGGCCGATCGAACCGGCCCCGCCCGTCACGACGACCCGGCGGCCGCCGAAGCGCTCCTGCAGCTCGAGCAGCGCAGGGACCGGATCGCGGCGCGCGACGACGCGCGACCAGTCGAGGGCGTCCTCCCGCAGGCGGCGGGACGGGTGCCGGATCGGCGCTCGCGGCTCGGCGAGCGCCCGTTCGATCGCGAGGTAGGCCGCCTTCATCGCGGGCGAGCGTGCCGGGTCCGGCTCGTTGATCTCGGCGACGAGGAAGCGGGCGTGATCACCCAGCCGGCGGATGACGGCGCTCAGGTCGAGCTCGCCGCTTCCGAGCGGGAGGCCTTCGCCGAGGAGTCCGTGCGCGTCGGAGACGTGCCCGACCTCGAGCGAGGGGGAGAGCTCCTCGACGTAGCGCCCGAGGTCGAGCTCCTCGTCCGACTCGAGACCGATGAGGCTCGGGTACGCCGCGGCGAAGGACCGGAAGAGGGCGGCGTGCGAGGTGTCGAACGTGAACCGGAGCGCGGGCACGCGCGCGTGCCAGCGGCGCAGGTCGCGCCAGTGCCCGCCGATCTGCGAGAGGAAGACGCCCCCCACGCGCATCCGAAGCACGGGCGGGACGTTCTCGACGAGCGGGATGACGCCCCGCGCGAGGCACGCGTCGGCGTAGAAGCGCAGGAAGCGTTCGACGGCTTCCTCGTCGAGGGGAGGCGCGTCGCGAAACTCGTCGGGCGGAAGCGGCGCGTAGAGGTGGATCGTGAGGACGGGCGAACCGATCGCCGCGGCGAACGCAGCGCTTCGCTCGAGGCACTCCTTCGCTTCGTCGGTGAGGCGGTCGACGCGGACGAACGCTCCGCTCGGCCAAGAGACCGGGGCCTCGGCGGCGACGACGAGCTCGAGCGGGTCGGTGGTCGCCCGCACGGCGGCGACGGCTCGGTCGACGGCGTCGTCGTCCGCGACGTGGGCCGGCATGAGCGCGAGCTCGAGCCCCCGGCAGAGCCCGCCGGTCAGCCGCTCGGTGATCTGGTCACGCTCGGGCGCGGCCTTGAGCAGCGGGATGGCGTCGGAGCCAGTCGACATAGAGCGCGATGCCCTCCGCGAGCGTGCGAGGCTCGAAGCCTAATCCCGCCGACGGCTGTTCGACTGCGTAGCTCTCGTTCTCGCCGGGAGCGAGGCTCCCTCCCGGCGTCCGGATCGGCGACTCCGAGCCGACGGCCGCGCGGACGAGCTCGGCGGCGCGGAGGAGAGGTGTCGAGACGCCGCTCGCGAGCGTGACGGTCTCGTTCCATCTTCCGTCGGCGACGATCCGCTCGAGGACGGGAGTGACGTCGTCGACGTAGACGAAGTCGCGCGCCCGCTCGGGGTTCCCCGGGATGACGAGCGGGTCGCCGTCGAGCGCTGCCGCCGCGAAGCTCGCGATGGCACCGGTCGCGCCTTCCCACAGCACCTGCCCCGGCCCGTAGATCGACGTCAGCCGAAGCACGCTCGTCCGGGCCGGGTGCATGCGGCAAGTCTCCTCTCCGAGCCGTTTCGAGATCGCGTACTCGTCGGGCGGCGGCGCGAGCGCCGCCCGG
>JALZFU010000468.1 GCA_030861385.1 Actinomycetota bacterium | reverse complement strand
GTCGAGGAGGAGGACTCCGTGGTG
Organism: Actinomycetota bacterium; assembly: GCA_030861385.1. GTDB lineage: Bacteria > Actinomycetota > Thermoleophilia > Gaiellales > Gaiellaceae > JALZFU01. Next base: position 8,931 of record JALZFU010000468.1, on the reverse strand, counting down.
GGCGAGGCTCGCTTCGCCCGGGCGCGGACCGGGACCGCCGCCGACGATCGCGGCGGTCGACGCGGTGTGGTGCGGCGCGCGAAACGGCGGGTGAGCGACGAGCGCCTGTCCGGTCGCGAGGACGCCGGCGACCGAGTGGATCCGCGTCACCTCGAGCGCCTGCTCGCGCGTGAGGTGCGGCAGGACCCCCGGGAGGCGGCGCGCGAGCATCGTCTTCCCGGTACCCGGCGGGCCGGCGAGAAGGAGATTGTGTCGTCCGACCGCGGCGATCTCGAGGGCGCGGCGGGCGCGCTCCTGGCCGCGGACGTCGGCAAGGTCGGGCTGGGGGCCGCCGTTCGTGATCGCCACCTCAGTGACCGCCTCCGGCTGGAAGCAGCCACGGAGGTACGCGGCCGCATCGGCGAGGTGGCGGACGGGAATCGGCTCGATCCCGGCGAGCGCCGCCTCGGGAGCGGACTCGGCCGCGCACACGAGCCGTTCGAGGCCGGCGCCGCGAGCGGCTTCGGCGGCTACAAGCGCGCCGCGAACCGGCCGGATCCGCCCGTCGAGCGCAAGCTCGCCGATCGCCGCGTGCTCGGCGAGGAGCTCGGGCGGCACCTGGCGCGAGGCGGCAAGGACGGCGAGCGCGATCGGGAGATCGAAGCCCGAGCCCTCCTTCCGCAACCCGGCCGGCGCGAGATTCACCGTGATCCGCCGCAGCGGCCACTCGAGCTCGGCGCTCGCGATTCCGCTCCGTACCCGTTCCTTCGCCTCCTGGCATGCCTTGTCGGGCAACCCGACGATCGCAAACGACGGAACCCCGCGCTGGAGGTGCGCTTCGACCTCGATCGGCCTCGCCTCGAGACCGACGAGCGCGTGGGTCGTCGCGCGAGCGAGCACGCTCCGACGGTAGGGCGAAGAGCCGCGAGGATCTGGAGCCGTTCGTGCCGCATCAGTCGAGAGAGACGCGTCGAACTCCCCGGCCGCGAACCGCGACGCCCTCGACCTGGACGTCGAGCGAAGACAGGTCGGGTCGGGTCGCAAGCCACGCCTCCGCGGCTCGCCGCACTCGCCGCGCCTTCTCGGGGGTGATCATGTCGAGCGGATCGCCGTACTCGTCGCCGGTCTTCGCCTTCACCTCGCAGAAGACGAGCCGCCGGCCACGGCGGACGACGAGGTCGAGCTCGTTTCCTCCCGCCCACGCGTTCGTCGCGAGGATCCGGTAGCCGCGGAGGAGGAAATGGCGGCGCACGCGCCGCTCGGCGTCACCGCCGAGCGGGCTCGAGTGCGGCACCGTCGCGCTCCAGCTCCTCGAGGTCCGCGTAGCAGAGCGCCTGGAACGAGCGGCGGTGAACCGCGCTCGGGCCTCGTGCGCGGACGATCGCCGAGTGCCTCGGCGTGATGTATCCGACATGTGAGGCGAACCCGTAGTGCGGGAAGAGCGCGTCCAGGCGCCGCATGGCCCGGTCGCGAACGACCTTGGCCACGATCGAGGCGGCGGCGATCGCCGCGCTTCGCTCGTCCCCGTCCACGACGGCCCGGTGCTCGGGCGCGAGCGGGCCGAGCCGAAAGCCGTCCACGAGGCACGCTTCCGCGGGCGGGGTCAGGGCCGAGAGCGCCTCGCGAAGGGCGCGGAGGTTCGAGCGGTGGAGCCCGTCGGCGTCGATCGTCCCTGGCGGCACGACACGGACGACGACCCGTTCGGCGCAGCCGACGACGGCGCCGAAGAGCTCTTCGCGCTGCGGCGCCGAGACCTGCTTCGAGTCGTTCAGGAGCCCGAGCGGGCGACAGGCGTGATCGCGCAGGCGCGCGTAGTCGAAGAGGACGCCCGCGACGACGAGCGGTCCGGCGAGGCTCCCTCGGCCCGCCTCGTCGGCGCCCGCGACGAACCGAACTCCGAGCCTGCGGTCGAACGCGAGGAGCTTTCTGCCAGGGCGAGCCACGGCCGCACGATACTGGGCGTTCGCGACGCTCCCGTCGGCGGCGCATTGAAGAGGCAGCGACGGGAGCGAATTGTTGCAACTCGCCGCCGCGGCGGGGCTGCCCGGCGACTCGCCACGGCCGCGAGAGACTCGTCGTCCGGCAGCGCGACGGCGCTCCCGGACTCGCGTCGGTTACGTGCGCTGCTTCTCGCGGACACGCGCCTTCTTCCCAACCTTCGAGCGAAGGTAGTAGAGCTTGGCGCGGTTCACGTCGCCGATCGACTGAACCTCGATTTTCTCGATCTTCGGCGAGTGGACGGGGAAGGTCCGCTCGACGCCGACGCCGAACGACGTCTTTCGCACGGTGAAGGTCTCCCGCGCGCCCGCGCCCTGGCGCTTGATCACGATCCCCTCGAAGACCTGGACACGCCGGCGCTGGCCCTCGATCACCTGGAAGTGGACGCGGACGGTGTCCCCCGCCTTGAACTGCGGGATGCCGTCGCGCAGCTGGCGCTGCTCGATGAGATCGATGGGGTTCGGCATGGAAAGGAGGCGCGCGGCCGGCAAAAAATGCTAGCGGAATGCCGGAAGTCAGCGGAAGCCGATTCGCTGGGGCGGCCAGTACACGGCGAAGACCTCGCCGATGATCCTCGTCCGCGGCACCGGGCCCCACTCGCGGCTGTCGCACGACTGGCCGCGGTTGTCGCCCATCATGAAGTACTCGTCGTTCGGGATCCGGCGGCGCGGGAACGGGGTGATCGAGTCACGGGCGAGCTGGTCGAGGTAGGGCTCCTCGAGCGGCTTCCCGTCCACGAGGACGCGGCCGGCGCGGCCTTCGATCGTCTCGCCGGGAAGCCCGATCACGCGCTTGACGAAGGTCTCCGATCCCGAGAGGCGACAGCGGCGGATTCCCGCCTCGGGGACGTCGAAGACGATGATCTCTCCCCGTTCGGGGTCCTTGAAGTGGTAGATGAAGCGGTTTGCGAGCACGCGATCCGAGAACCGCGCCTCACAGCCGGGACCGGGCTCGGCGCAGTGGAGCGTCGGCTCCATCGACGAGGACGGGATTCGGTACGGGTTCACCACCCAGGCCTTGATCGCGAGAACGGCCGCGACCGCGACGGCGATGGTGACGATCCAGTCGACGATCGTGCGCCAGGGCGACGGCAGACCCGCCGTCAGACGGTCGATCGGACCTCTCACGAAGGCGTCCTGACCCGGCTTTGCTCGCGCCGCCAGTCCTCGATCAGCGCGTGGTTCCCCGAGAGGAGGACTTCGGGGACGCGCCAGCCGCGAAAGTCGGGCGGCCGTGTGTAGTGCGGGTGCTCGAGGCCCCCGCCGAACGCCGCCGAGAAGCTCTCGAGCGCGGCGCTCTCCTCGCGAAGCGCCCCGGGGAGGCGGCGTGCGACCGCGTCGAGGACGACCATCGCCGGGAGCTCGCCACCAGAGAGCACGTACGGCCCGATCGAGATCGCGTCCGTCGCGACGTGCTCGGTAACGCGCTCGTCGAAGCCCTCGAACCGCGCCGAGAGGAGGGTGAGCTCGTCCTCGGCGGCCAGCTCGTCGACGAGTGCCTGGTCGAGCGCCCGGCCCTGCGGGGTCAGGGCGACGATCCGCCGCTGGCTCCAGTCGCCGTAGACCGCGTCGAGCGCGGCGCAAACGACGTCGACGCGGAGGACCATGCCGGCGCCGCCGCCGTACGGCTCATCGTCGACCTGCCCACCGCGAAGCGGGGTGAAGTCGCGATAGGTCCAGAGGCGAAGGTCGAGCTGCGATCCGAGAACCGACGCGAGTGGGCGGTGCTCCGTCAGCCAGGCGAACGCATGCGGGATCAGCGTGAAGACGTCGATCTGCACGAGCGTGGAGGTTAGCCGCCGAGATCCGTGGGCTCGCCGGAGTCCGGCTCATCCGCGAACCCCGGCGCAACGACGAGGCGACGCGCCTCGAGGTCGACGAGGCGGACGCACGCGTCGACGAGCGGGAGCGCGATCCCGGTATCGAGGCGAAGGACGTCGTTCGCGACGCCGGGTTCGACCTCGGCGACGGCTCCAAGCGCACGGCCCCCCTCCTCGTCGACCGGTAACCCGACGAGTTGGAAGGCGTAGTAGCTTCCTTCCTCGGGGGGCGGCAGCTCCGCGACGGGGAGCTCGAGGGCGCTCCCGCGAGGCGTCTCCCGGTCGAGCCTGATCACGAGCCGACCTCCGGCGGGCTTCCGCTCGACGACGGTCGCCGGCTGGCGGTCGACGTAGATGCGCGCGCCCGGCTGGAAGCGCTCCGGCGCAGTGCTCGCCTCCTCGACGACGAAGGATCCGTCGAGCCCGTGGCGCCGCCCGACGCGCCCGACCGCGACCCAATCGACGTCAGGCAACGATCTCGAGGAGACGGCGCTCGCCGGTCTTCGCGCCGCTCGCGCGAACGATCGTGCGGAGCGCGCGGGCGATCCGGCCGCCCTTCCCGATCACCTTCCCGAGGTCCTCCTCGGCGACGTGCAGCTCGAGAAGCACGGCGCCGTCGCGCTCGGAGCGAACGACGCGCACCGCCTCCGGCCGCGTGACGAGCCCTTTGGCGACGTACTCGAGCAGCTCCTCCACGCTAACGCCCGATCCGGTGATGCCGCCGGTGTATTGCTCGATCGGGCAACTACTAGCCGACGCCGCGCGCCTTCAGAAGCCGGCGCACGGAGTCGGTCGGCTGCGCGCCCTTCGACATCCAGGTGCGGATCTTCTCCGCGTCGAGCTCGATCGTCGACGGCTCCGTCTGCGGGTTGTAGTGCCCGACGATCTCGATGAAGCGGCCGTCGCGCGGCGAGCGCGCGTCCGCGACGACGACGCGGTAGATCGGGTTTTTCTTCGATCCCACCCGGGCCAGCCTGATCTTCGTTGCCATGCGTCTCCTATCTCGAGCGCCGGGGAACGCATCGCTCCCCCGCGCCCTCGTTGTCGGCGGGGGAACCCGTGGTTCCGCCGAACCCCGCTCCTTCTCGCAATACCCAGTGCGCAATCATCGCCGTTGCTGCGCGACGATCGACTGCAGGTTCGGCATCTTCCCGCGACCGAGCTGCTTCATCATCTTCTGCATCTGCTTGCGCGCGCCGAGGAGCTGGTTCACCTGCTGTACGGACGTGCCGCTTCCGCGGGCGATCCGGGCCCGGCGCGAGCCGTTGATGATCTCCGGTCGACGACGCTCCTCGGGCGTCATCGAGAGGACGATTGCCTCCACCCTGTTCAGCTCCCGGTCGTCGACGTTCACCCCGCGCAGCTGCTTGCCGAGCCCGGGGATCATCGAGACGACGCTCTGGAGCGGCCCCATCCGGCGCATCATCCGCTGTGCCTGGAGGAAGTCGTCGAAGGTGAACTGGCCGGCGCGCAGGCGCCGCTCCATCTCCGCCTGCTCGTCCTCCTCGGCGGCGGCCTCGGCGCGCTCGATGAGCGTCATGACGTCCCCCATGCCGAGGATCCGAGAGGCCATCCGATCGGGGTGGAAGTACTCGATCTGGTCGAGCTTCTCGCCCGTCGAGGCGAGCTTCACCGGCTTGCCGGTCACCGCTTTCACCGAGAGGGCCGCCCCGCCGCGAGCGTCGCCGTCCAACTTCGTGAGGAGGACGCCGTCGAACGCGATCCGCTCCGCGAACGCCTCGGCGACGGAGACGGCGTCCTGCCCGGTCATCGCATCGAGGACGAGGAGGACGTTGTGCGGCTTCACCGCCTTGCGGACGGCTGCGAGCTCGTCCATCAACGCCTCGTCGATGTGGAGCCGACCCGCGGTGTCCACGATCACGACATCGCGCCCCTGCGCCTGGGCCTGCTCGAGCCCGTGCTTCGCGATCGCGACCGGATCCTTCGTCTGCCGATCGAGGTAGACGGGGATCTGGATCTGCTTCCCGAGCTGCTCGAGCTGGTCGATCGCCGCCGGCCGCTGGAGATCGGCGGCGACGAGCGCCGGGCTCTTACCCTCTTTCCGGAGGAGGAGCGCGAGCTTCGCGGCCGCCGTCGTCTTCCCCGAGCCCTGCAGGCCCGCGAGGAGGACGACCGTCGGCGGGCGACCCGCGAAGGCGAGCCGGGAACCGCCTGCCCCCATGAGTGCGGTCAACTCCTCGTGCACGATCTTCACGACCTGTTGGCCGGGCGTCAGGCTCTTAGAGACGTCTTCGCCGGCCGCGCGCTCGCGGACTCTCGCCACGAACTCCTTGACCACCCGGAAGTTCACGTCGGCCTCGAGGAGCGCGAGCCGAATCTCGCGCGCGGCACGGGAAACGTCCTCGTCGGACAAACGTCCACGTCCTCGGAGATCGCCGAGCGTCCCCTGCAGCTTGTCGGAAAGCGTGTCGAACATCGCCCGGCCGGTTAGTGTAGCCCGGCCCTTTTTCCTCTCACGACAAGGAGGCTCGCATGGCGAACGTTGCCAAGGTCGTCACCATCATCGGGAACTCCCCGGAGGGGTTCGCGGAAGCGGCGCAGGTCGCGGTTCAGGAAGCGGCGCAGACGATCCGCGGCATCACCGGGGCCGACGTCGTCAGCATGAGCTGTGAAGTCGAGGGTGACCGGATCTCGATGTACCGGACGACCGTGAACATCTCCTTCGGCGTCGAGCGCTGAGCGCGGGCGGGCGCGCGGCGCTTGCAGCGCGACTCCTCGTACTCGCACCCGGTGGGCGTGACGTTCGCCGCCACCGAGCTCCCGTACGCGTACGCGGTCGCGCGCTACGGCTGTCGCTGCGGGGTCGTCGAACTCCGGCACGGCCGTCGCTTGCAAGCGCCCCCGGGCTGGCGCGAGCTCCCAGGCGAGGAGAACGAGGCCGCGGGGGAGTACCTCTGCCCGCGGTGCGCCGAGGCGGAGGTGCGCGCAGGTCCGGGGCGCCGGGGCGCCAAGTAGCGACTCTGCAGGAGTCTGTTCGTCGCCTTCCTCGTCGAGGCCGCCGAAGTCACCCGCGAGGCGCCCCCCGCACCCGAGTCGCCCTGGCCGCCGCCGAGCTCCGCCTCGTCCGGGTTCGGCCGTCGCGCGGGCGAACTCGCCGACGTCGAGCGCCTCGTCCCGCGGAAAGGGCGGCTCTCCGGGCGCTCCTCGCTCTCCTCGCCGGGCGAGTGGGTTCCGACGTCGTCACTCGTCGCGGTCGTTCCCTCCAGGTCTCTTGCCTTGCTCTACCACGAGCGCCAACGGTGAAAATGCACACGCGACTGCCGCCGGCGAAGGCGCAACGGCCGCGCCCCTACGGCTCGCCCGAGACGAGGGCGCGGGCGAAGTCGCGCGAGTCGAACGGCTGCAGATCGTCGAGCGACTCCCCGACGCCGACGAGCTTCACCGGCAGGCCGAGCTCGTGCGCGATCGCGACCGCGATGCCGCCCTTCGCCGTCCCGTCCAGCTTCGTGAGCGCGACCCCCGTCACGTCGACCGCGCTCCCGAAAAGGCGCGCCTGCTGAAGCCCGTTCTGGCCCGTGGTCGCGTCGACGACGAGGAGCGTCTCGTGCGGCGCGCCGTCCAGGCGCTGCGCGACGACTCGCCGCACCTTCGCGAGCTCGTCCATCAGATTCGTCTGCGTGTGGAGACGCCCGGCCGTGTCGACGATCACGACGTCGCGCCCTCGCGCCACCGCCGCATCGATCGCGTCGTAGGCGACGGCAGCCGGGTCGGCCCCCCGCTCGGAGCCCACGAAGTCCGCCTGCGCCCGCCGCGCCCAGATCTCAAGCTGCTCCTCGGCGGCGGCGCGAAAGGTGTCCGCGGCAGCCAGGATGACCGAACGGCCCGACTCACGAAGCCGGCTGGCGAGCTTCCCGATCGTCGTCGTCTTCCCGGTCCCGTTCACGCCGACGACGAGGACGACGGTCGGACGCCCGTCGAGCGCGAGGCGCGCCTCGCCCACGGGGGAGACGAGATCGGCGATCACGACCTCGAGCTCGGCGACGAGCTCGTACTGGGTGGCAGGACGCCGTTCCTCGAGCCGGCCGACGATCTCGACCGTCGCGGGGACGCCGACGTCCGCTTGCAGGAGGGCCTCCTCGATCCGCTCCCACGCCTCGTCGTCCCCCGGGTCGAAAACCGCGGTCGCGAGCTCGCTCGTCAGCGCTTGGCGGCTGGCCGAGAGCGAGTCGCGGAGCCGCCGGAACCACCCGCGTCCGCGCTCTTCGGGCTCGGGGCCGCCTGCTTCCGCGTCGCCGAGGAACTCGGCCCAGCTCCGCGTCACGCCGCAGCCGCGCGCTTGGGCCCGAGGCGCTTCGAGACGACCTGCGAGACCCCGTCCGCGCCCATCGTGACGCCGTAGAGGATATCCGCAGCCTCGATCGTCCTCTTCTGGTGCGTGACGACGATGAACTGGGCGCGGTCGGAGAACCGGCGTAGGAGTTCGACGAAACGGCCGATGTTCGTGTCGTCGAGGGCGGCCTCGACCTCGTCGAGGAGGTAGAACGGACACGGGCGCGCGAGGAAGAGCGCGAAGAGGAACGAGATCGCCCCGAGCGCCTTCTCGCCGCCCGAGAGGAGCGAGAGGCGCGTCACGCGCTTTCCGGCCGGGCGAAGCTCGATCTCGATCCCGGGGTCTTCCCCCTCGTCCGCCTCCGTCTGGAAGAGCCGGCCCCGGCCGCCGGGGAAGAGCGTTCCCACGACCTCGGAGAAATGGTGCTCGACGCGGCCGTAGGTCTCGGAGAAGCGGCGCTCGACCGTCGCCGTGAGGTCGGCGCGGAGCTTCTCGAGCTCCGCCAGCGAACGCTCGAGATCCTCGCGCTGCGCGACGAGCTCGCGGAGCCGCTCGGACTCGCGAGCGTGCTCCTCGGCGGCAAGCGGGTTCACCTGCCCGAGCGCCTCTCGGCGGCGCTCGAGCCGCGCCACGTGCGACCGAAGCTCGTCCGCCTCCGCATCTCGGAGCGGCTCGCCCTCCTGCCCGGGGGGCAGGCGGGCGACGACCTCCTCGCGCTCTCGCTCGAGGCGGGCGGCCTCGATCGAAATCTCCGTCAGCCGCTCGCCGGCCTCGCCTGCCGCCCGACGAAGGTCGGCCTCCCGCACGCCGACCTCGCGGAGGCGCTCCGCGACCTGCCCGGACA
>JALZFU010000466.1 GCA_030861385.1 Actinomycetota bacterium | reverse complement strand
CGGCTACCCGGCTCGCGATCGCGGGTCGTCGCGGCTGTGCGCGTCGCTCAACGCTTGCGGATCCTCGGTGGCGAAGATCTCGTGCCATTGCTCGAGCTCGCGGGATCGCCGCACCTTGACTCCTTTCGTCGGGGAAGTGCGACGATCTCACCGGAGGCGGCGCGGAACGGGCGCGGGCGTCGCTTCGCCGTCGTGTCCCGCGTGTTAGCTACGAAACGATGAGGATCGCGCGCGGCGTCGTCCGCCTCGTTTGGGGCGAAGACCTCGATCCCGCGATCGGGGGCGTCGTCGCCGCCTCGTTCGCCGCGACGGCGGCGCTCTCGGCCTTCTGGACCTTCATCGGGATCTGGGCGGCGACGTACCTGGGGGCGACGTCTGCGCAGATCGGGTTCATGTTCCTCCTCGACGCTCTCGCTGCCGGGCTCGTCGGCTACGTCGGGGGTCACCTCTCGGACTACCTGGGTCGCCGTCCCCTGATGCTCTTCTCGCTGGGCGCGCAGGCCGTTCTCGTTCCCCTCTTCGTGGTGATCGCCGATCGACTCGTGCTCGGGATCGCGCTCGTCGTCGTGGTGGCCGCCGTCGGGACGCCGGGGGTCTCCGCGGGCCAGGCGATCGTCGCCGACCTCGTCCCGGTCGACCGGCACGAGAGCGCGTACGCGGCCATGCGCGTCGCCTACAACGTCGGCGTCGTCTGCGGGCCGCCCGTCGGGGGGCTCCTTCTTCTCGGCGACTCCTGGTCGCGCTTCTTCTTCGGCGTAGCGGCGCTGACGGTCCTTGCCCTCGTCCTCGCGCAGAGGATCCTGCCCGCGAGTGGCGAGTACGCGCCCGAGGGCCCGCCGACGCGCAGGTCGCTCGCCGTCATCCGGAGCGACCGGCTCTTCCTGGTCTTCCTCGTCGCAAGCGTCCTTGCGTCCGTCGTCTACTTCTCGTTCGAGACCGCGCTTCCGATCACGCTCACGACCACGTACGGCGTCTCACCGGCGACGTGGGGTTTCCTGGTGGTGATCAACGCGCTCGCGGTGACGCTCTTCCAGATCCGCCTCACTCGTCGCGTCCGCCGCTTTTCGTCGGCTCGGAAGTGGATCGTCGCCATGCTGCTCATGGGATTCCCCTTCCTGCTGCTCACGGTCGACGCCTCGCTCGCGACGATCATCGTCGTCCTCGTCGTGTTCGTGGCCGGCGAGATGCTCTGGGCCCCCACCTCACAGGCGATCGCGGCGCGCCTCGCGCCCGCCGACGTCCGCGGCGCGTACATGGGCGCTTTCACGACGACCGGATCTGTCGCCTTCGCCCTCGGCCCCTTCGCCGCGCTCCAGCTCCGACAAGGCTTCGGCGACGGCGCGATGTGGGTCTTCTTCGCGCTCGTCTCGCTCCTCGCGGCGGCGATCGGAGCGGGAGCGTGCCGTGCCGCGACCGGTCGAGCGCGAGACCTACCCGCGGCGGCGGGAGGCGTCGCGCGCTCACTCCCCGACGCGTAGGCTCCCGGTGGGTCGCGACCGTCGCGGCGACCTTCTCGATAGCTCGCGGCACGCGCCCGAGCCGAGAGCGAGCTCCGCACCGGCCGTCTTCCCTGCCGCGGTGGGCCCGGAGGGCGTTGCGGTCAAGCCGCGGTCGTTCCCTCTCGGCCCGCGACGCCGACCGCGGGCGCGTCTGCGACCGCGTGCACGATTTGGACGAGATCGGTCTTCGGGATCCGGTTCGAGAGGCGGATCCACCCGGCGGTCGACGTCCCGGGAGGCTCGACCGTCAGCACCTCGATCACCGGGATTCCGTGCTCGACCAGCGAGGAGGCCTGCGTTCGGCCGATCAAGCGGCCGCGGAAGACGACAGCCACGTCGGCGTCCGTCCCGTCGAAGTCCTCGAGCGGACGCGTGCGGACGTCGACCTCGAACCCATCGTCGGCGAGGAGCGCAGCGAAGTCGCTCTGACGCGCCGCGATCACGAGCACCTTTGCCCTCTTCCTCTCCACGGAGGAATGATCCCCGAAGACGCGGCGTTCTAAATCGCGATTCGGGATCGCTTCAGTATGCGAACGGAGAAGCTCGACCACGTCGCGCTCTGGGTCACCGAGCGCGACCAAATCGCGGATGCGATGACGCGGACCGGACGCGTGCACGTGATCGAGCGCACGGACGCGTTCACCCTCGTCGGCTGTGACGCGAGAGCCGGCAAGCTGACGCTCTTCGCCGCCGACGGGCCCCGTGAGCGCGGCGCTCTCCGTCACGTCTCCCTTCGCGTGTCCCCCGAAACGGTCGCCGGGAACGGGGATCTCGAGCTGCCGGACGGGCTCGTCCTTCGCGTCGTCGCCGCGCCGACGGACGTCGAGTGCGATCTCGACCACGTCGCCCTCTACTCGCGCGACCCCGAAACGACCGCCGCGGCCTACCTCGGCCTCGGGTTCGAGCCCGCGCAGGCCGGTCCCGGCGGCGAGCCGCGCGTCGAGGTCGGCGGCGCCTACGTCGAGTTCCACGAAGGCGATCCCGGCGATCCCGAGCGCCCCCTGCTGAACCACGTCGCCGTGCTCGTTCCCTCCGCGGACGAGCAGCTCGTGGCCGCCCGCGAGCGCGGCCTCGAGATCGTCGACGTCGTCGACGCAGCGAACACGAAGGCGGTGTTCGTTTCGGGCCCCGAGCGGGTCAAGATCGAGTACGTCGAGCACAAGCCGAGCTTCTCGCTCGTCTGATCCGTGGCCGACCTCGTCGTCGCCGGCGCCGGGATGGCCGGGCTCGTCGCCGCAGCGCGCGCCCGGGAGCTCGGCGCCTCGGTCGTCGTCCACGAGAAGGGCGACCGGCCGGGCGGGTCGATGCTGCTCTCGGGGGGGTTCGTGTGGCGCTACCGCGAATGGGATCGGTTTCGCGCGGAGTGTCCACGCGGCGACCCGGGGCTCCAGCGCCTCGTCTGGGAGCGGCTCGACGAGGCGGTTGCTTGGCTCGAGTCGCTCGGTGCTCCCGTGCTCGCCCGGGAGACGGGGAACCCGCTCACGAGCGGACGCGGCTTCGACACGCGTGGGCTTACGAAGGCGCTCGTGCGCCGTGCCGGGGCCCTGCGGCTCGGCTCCCCGCTGCGCGAGCTTCCCCGAACCGTTCCCGTGATCCTCGCGACGGGCGGGTTCCATGCCGACGCGGATCTCGTCCGGCGCTACGTCACGCCGGAGGCGGACGAGCTCCTGCTTCGCGGGAACGTCTGGAGCGTCGGCGACGGCCTGCGTCTGGGACTCGAGCGCGGCGCGTCGCTCTCGCAGGGGATCGAGGAGTTCTACGGCCGCAACATGCCGGCCCCGCCGGCGCGGATCGCCCCGGCGGACTTTCGGCCGGCGGCGCAGGTGTACGCTCGGCACGCCCGCGTCTCGAACGCGCGCGGGGAGGGGTACGTCCCGCGCACCTGGTCCGAGATCGACGTCGTCCAGTGGACGGCGCGCCAGCCGCAGGCGCGGGCGTGGTACGCCGTTTCCGACGCCAGGCTCGGGGAGCGCGTCCGCGAGCGGACGGTCGGCGACATGATCGACGCGGCGCGGGCCGCCGGTGCGCCGGTCGAGCGCCGAGGCGGGGAGACGATAGTGGAGGTGGTGGCCGGAATCACGACGACGCTCGGCGGACTCCGGATCGACGAGCGGGCCCGCGCCGGTGACGGCGTCTACGCGTGCGGTGCCGACGCGGGCGGGATCTCGACCGGCGGCTGGGCGAGCATGCTCGCCGCTGCGCTCGTCCTCGGCCGAATCGCCGCGGAGGACGCGGTCGCGGCGGCGTGCTAGGAAGCGCTTCCGGCGTCTCGGGCGGTCTATCTACACCGGCTGGAGGTACGCGCAGGCGCGCTCGTCGCCCGGAAGCGGCGAAGCGCCCACTTTCGAGACGAAGAAGCGACCCTCGCTCTCCTCGACTTCGGTTCCGGGCGCGGGAGCCTCGCCGTTGCGCTCGGCCAGCTCGTAGCCGGACGGCTTCCAGATGAAGAGGAGGTACCCGCCCTCCGCCACGCCGCGACTCTAGCCGGCGGGCTCGGCCGCGTACGACGGGAGGACGACGCGGATCTTCGTGCCCCGCTCCGGGTGCGATTCGACCGAGACGCGTCCGTTCAGCACGCGCACGCGCTCGTCGAGCTCCTCGACGCCCCCGCGACGGCGCTCTCCCATTCCGTCGTCTTCGATCTCGGTCGTGAAGGCGTCGCCGTCCTCGCCGACGGTAATCGAGATCCGATCAGGGCCCCGTGGAACAGCCTGATTGAGCGCCTCGCGGATGAGCTGGTAGAGGGCGACCTGAGCCTTCTCGGCGAGCCGCTCCGCCGAGGCGACGTCGGCCGAGACCGTGATGCGATGTGCCGCCTCCACCTGCTCGGCGAGTGCGCTGACAGCCGCGGCGAAGCCCTGGTCGCGAAGGACGAGGGGCTCGATCGCAAACGAGAGGTCACGAAGGGTTCGGATCGTGTCTCGCTCCCGCTCGAGCGCGCTCGCGATCACGTTCGCCGCATCCTCGTGGCGCCCCTCTTGGAGAGCCGCGAGCGCGGTGTCGTGCATGAGCGCGATTCCGGACATCGACTGCACCGGCCCGTCGTGGAGGAAGATCGAGAGCCGCCGCCGCTCGTCCTGCTCGGCGGTGATCAGGCGTTCGGTGAGACGCGCTCGCTCGTCCTCACGCTCGCGCGCGTCCGCGATCAGGCGCGCGTTCTCGAACGCGCGCGAGGCGAACTCTGCGAGGACGGTTGCACGCATGAGGTCGAGCCGGGGGAACGGCTCGGGGCGGCGGAGCTCGAGCGTCCCGATCGAGGTCTCGCCCGCGCGAAGTGGCACGCGGAGCGCGTTCTCGCTCTCGTACGCCTCCGTAACCGGTGCCTCGTCGGCGGGGATGAGCCGGGCCGCGTCCGTGCCGAAGAGCCGTCGCGCCTCGGCGCACGTGCGGTCGAGGATCTCGGCCGGGTCGCGTGAATCCGAGACCACGCCGAGCGACTCGACGAGCGACCCAAGGAAGCGGGCCTGTGCGAGGAGATCGTGCTCGGTCGACTGGTGGCGGCGACGCTCGGCGACGATCAGGTAGACGGCGAACGCGCCGGCGAACGCGATCGCGGCGACAAGCCCGACGCCCGCGAGCGCCGAGCTCTCGAGCGCGACGCCGAGCCCACCCGCGACGGCCGCGGTCACGGTCGCACCGACGAGGACGGCGGGAAGCCCGAAGGCGTCGGCGCTAGTCGATGATCGCTTCGCGAAGCGCGATCGCGACGGCATGCGTCCGGGTGTCCGCCTCGAGCTTGGCGAGGATGTGACGGACGTGGCTCTTGACCGTCTCCTGGCTGATGAAGAGCCGGGCCGCCACATCGGCGTTCGACATCCCGTCGGCAAGCAGCTGGAGGATCTCACGCTCACGCTGGGTGAGCATCTCCTCGCGGTCGCGCGTAAGGAAGTCGGGCATCAGCGCAGGGTCGACGTAGCCCTCGCCGTTCGCGACCTTCTCGATCGCCCGTAGGAGCGTCTGATGCGGCGCTTCCTTCAGGATGTAGCCCTTGGCGCCCGACTCGAGGCCGCGGCCGAGCAAGCTCCGTTCGCCGTATGCCGTGAAGATGAGGACGGAGGCCGAAGGCACCCTCTCGCTCAGCGTCTTCGTCGCCTCGAGCCCGTCCATCCCAGGCATTCGGACGTCCATGATGACGACCTTCGGGCGGCGGCGCTCCGCGAGCGCGACGGCGCCCGCTCCGTCAGAGGCCTCGCCGACGACGCGGATGTGCGGCGAGCGCGAGAGCGAGAGACGAAGCCCTTCCCGCACGACCTCGTGGTCGTCGGCGATTAGGCAGGTGATTTCTTGCTGCAGAGCGCGATCCCCCAGTTCGAGGATGATAGTCGGGCGAAAGGGCCGGAAACTTTAGGCCCCCGGGCCGGGATGGGGGTTCCCGGGCGGTTCGCTATCCTCTTTCCGCAGTCTTGGACGAGCTACCGCCCAGTACCCGCGCCCCGGAGAGCGGGGCGTGAGCGACCCCCTTCGCGTCCTCGGCGTCCTCCTCCTCGTCGCGGGGAACGCGCTCTTCGTCGCCGCCGAGTACGCACTCGTCACCGCTCGGCGGGGCCGCCTCGAGGACCGCGGGCGCGGCGGGAGCCGCTCGGCGGCGGTCGCGCTTCGGCTCATGGACCAGCCGGTCCGCTTCATCAGCACGGTCCAGGTCGGCATTACGGTCTTCGGGATCCTCCTCGGTGCCTTGGGCGAGCCGCTCGTGTCGAGCTTCTTCGGCGACGCGGTCCCCGGATGGGTCTCCTTCCTCATCGCGTTCCTCGCCTTGACGTACGTGAGCGTCGTGCTCGGCGAGCTCGTGCCGAAGGCGATCTCGCTCGAGAAGTCCGAAGAGGTGGCCGTGCTCCTCGCCGTCCCGCTCGACTGGCTCGGCCGGCTCCTGAAGCCGCTCGTCTGGGTCCTCGACAGGTCGGCGAGCGGCATCGCCCGGCTCCTCCGCGTGCCGCCCGCGCGGGCCGGGATCGCGGCGCGCACCGAGGAGGACATCCGGCACATCGTCGCCGAGGCCGAGGACGTCGGCGCGATCGAGACGGCCGAGGAGGAGATGGTCTACAAGGTCTTCGACTTCGCGGACAAGGAGGCTCACGAGGTCATGGTGCCGCGGCCGCAGGTGGTCGCGCTCTCGGTCGACCTCCCGACCCCTGAGGCGCTCGCGGCCGTGATCGACTCCCCCTACACGCGCTATCCCGTCTTCCGCGACTCGGTCGACGACGTTCTCGGGATCCTCCACGTCCGGGATCTCTTCAAGGCGCTCTACGACAACGGGCTCGAGAACGTCGTCCTCGAGGAGCTCGTGCGGCCCGCCTACGTCGTGCCGGAGACGAAGGACCTTGCCGCGCTTTTGGGCGAGTTCCGAAAGACGAACCAGCACATGGCGATCGTCGTCGACGAGTACGGCGGCGTCGCGGGGATCGTGACCCTCGAGGACCTCCTCGAGGAGATTGTCGGCGAGATCGAAGACGAGTACGACCTCCCCGACGAGTCGTTCGAGCGACTCGACGAGCACCGCATCCGGATCGACGGGACGTTCCCGATCGACGACTTCAACGAGCAGTTCGGTCAAGCGCTCCCGCTCGAGGACTTCCATACGGTCGCGGGGTTCGTCTTCGGCCAGCTCGGCCGCGCCGCGGAGGAAGGCGACGAGCTCGTCTGGAACGGCCTTCGCTTCAACGTCGTCGCGGTCGACGGGCCGCGCATCGGCCGGCTCGAGGTCGAGTTCCTCGCGCACGAGGACGGCGGCGAAGCGGTGGTCTCCGCCTCCGGCTAGGGCCGGTCAGGCGAGCGCGCGGGCGAGTGCGTCGCGGCCGTCCGCGAGGACGGGTTCGCCGTGCGAGACGAGGATCCGTTCGATCGGGAGGTCGAGGAGCCGCCCGAGCCGGGCGCGAAACACGCGGGGATCGACGCCGTCGGGGAGCCACGAGTCCGGGCAGACGCGGACGCCTCCGTGCTCGGCCCCGAGGAGGACGTCACCGGCGACGAGGGTGCGATGCTCCGCGATCCAGAGGAGGACTTCGTCGCGTCGCTCGGCGTCGAGCGCCTCCACCCCGCCCGGCAAGCGCGCGCCGGCGCGGAAGGGGTTCGTGACCCGGGCGTCCACGCGAGCGAGAGCGGGCTCGTGCGCCCAGAGCGTCGCAGCGTCGTAGCGGTCCGTGAGCTCCTGCGCGCTCCGCTCGTGCCAGAAGACGGTGAGGAGGACGGCGACGGGCCGCGCCGCGTTCTCGACGTCGCGATCGAGCGCGCGCCAGAAGCGGTCACGCTCCTCGTGCTCCGCCGGCACGAGCGGGTCGATGAAGACGACCGCGTCGGGCGCCTCGTAGTAGACGCAGCCGACCTCCGGCGACCAGTCCTCCTCCGGCGTCCACTCGGGATGGCGCGTCGTCCAGCGCCAGAGACGCTCGGCGATCCGCTCGACCTCCATCCCTCTCGACCCTAGCGGCGGCGCAACCCCCCGGGCGAGGCGCGACCGTGCGGAGCCCGTATACGCGTCCGTATTATATGGGCTTGTATATCGAATACGGATCGGTATAATACCTCCGTGTATACGAACGCGAACCCGTTCACGTTCGGCGCGCTCGCCCTCGACGAAGCGTTCACCGACCGAACGGCCGAGCTCACCGCGCTCGTCTCCGACCTCCGGAACGGCCAGGACGTGGTCATCTTCGCGCCCCGGCGCTACGGGAAGTCGTCCCTCGTCCTTCGCGCGAGCCAGGAGGCGCTCGCGCACGACGTCCTCGTCGCGTACTGCGACCTCATGCGAACGCCGACGAAGGAGCGCTTCGCGGCCGCGCTCGCAAAGACGATCTTCGAGGACGTCTCCTCCCCGGTCGGGCAGATCGTCGAGCGTGCGGCGGCGCTCTTCCGCGGCCTTCGGGTCCGTCCGACGATGGAGGTCGATCCCGAGACAGGAGGCCTCCGATTCGGGTTCGACCCCGCCCCGCGGAAGACGGACATCGACGAGACGATCGAAAAGCTCCTCGAGCTTCCCGCCGCGCTCGCGGCCGAGCGGAAGCGACGCGTCGCCCTCGTCTTCGACGAATTCCAGGAGGTGATCGGCCTCGATCCCTCTTTCCCGAACCTGATGCGCGCCGTCTTCCAGGCGCAGCCGGAGGTCGGCCACGTCTACCTCGGGAGCAAGCGACACGTCCTAGAGCAGATCTTCAGCGACAGGAACGAGCCGTTCTGGCGAAGCGCCAAGCGAGTCGAGCTCGGCGTTATCGCGCCCGGCGAGTTCGCGCCGTTCGTCGGCGAGCGCTTCGAGGCGACGGAGAAGGGGATCAGGCCGGAAGCGCTCGGCCGGCTGGTGGAGGCCACGGCCGGGCACCCGTACGCGACGCAGGAGCTCGCCTACTTCGTCTGGGAGCTCGTCCCCCGTGGGCACTTCGCGACCGGCGCGGACGTCGACGCAGCCCTCGCGCAGGTGCTTCGTTCCGAGCACAACCATTTCACGAGGATCTGGGACGAGGCGACGCGAAACGAGCGGCTCGTCATGCTCGCGCTCGCTTTCGAGCCCTCCGCGCGGCTCTACTCGGAGGACTACCGCGCCCGGCACGGCCTTCCGGCGAGCACGTTCGTCCAGCGGGCTCTCGTCGCCCTCTCGCGGGAGGAGATCGTCGGTCGCGAGAGCGAGGACCGGACGTACCGGATCGTCGAGCCCTTCCTGGCCGAGTGGCTGCGGCGAGAGCAGATGTAGCCGCTCGTCCGTTCACCCCGTCACGGCCGAGATCGAGGCGCGGCTAGGTTCCGGCTCTCGCCGCGAGCTCGTTCGTCCGCTTCGCCATCTCGATGTCGCGCTCGGTAATCGCTCGCTTCGTGTGCGTCCACCAGCGAACCGTGACCGCGTTCCAGCTGACCGCGACGTCGGGGTGGTGGTCGGCCTCCTCGGCCGCTTCGGCGAGTCGGTTCACGAACGCGATCGCCTCGCGGAAGTCCCGGAAGCGAAAGCCGCGCTGGAGCGCGCCGCGCACCTCGTTCCATCCCTCGGGGTGGCGCTCGTCCATCCGAGACGTAGTATCGGCGCCGGCCGAGGTGGAAATCCAGCTCGGCGCCCGTTCCGTATGGACGGCGGTGCGACCGCTCGGAACGTCCTCGTCGTCGTGACCGACGACCGCTCGCGGATAGGCCGAGAGCTCTGCGGCGGCTTTCGGGCGCGCTGACGGGGGTTCGCCCCGAGGCCGGGCTCGTTCCCGGCGCCGACCAACGGCGAGCGGCCCGGACG
>JALZFU010000456.1 GCA_030861385.1 Actinomycetota bacterium | reverse complement strand
GGTCCGGGGAGACGACGTGGCGTTTCCCCGGCGCGGGTAAGCTCGCCACGGTGCCGGACCTCGACGGACGAAGCGCGGTCGTGACCGGCGCATCGAGCGGGATCGGACGAGCGACCGCAGTCGCGCTCGCGCGGGCGGGGGCCCGCGTCGCCGTCGGCGCGCGGCGGGTCGAACGAGTGGAGGCGCTTGCTCGCGAGCTCCCCGGCGAGGGCCACCTCGCGCTCGCCCTCGACGTGACGGAGGCCGCGAGCTCCAACGCGTTCGTCGAGGCCGTCGTTCGCGCCTATGGGCGGGTGGACGTCCTCGTGAACAACGCGGGCCTTGCGATCGGGCGCGCCGCGATCGCCGACGGGACGGACGAGGACGACGCGGTCATGTGGGAGACGAACGTCCAGGGACTCGTCCGGATGACGCGCCTCGTCCTGCCGCACATGGAGGACTGGCGCGGCCACGTGGTCAACCTCGGCTCGTGGGCGGGTCGCGAGGCGTATACGTACGGCGGGATGTACGTCGGCTCGAAGTTCGCCGTCCGGGCGCTCACCTACGTGCTTCGGAAGGAGCTCGTCGGACGAATTCGCGTCACGACGGTCGACCCGGGCATGGTCGGCGACACGGAGTTCTCGGACGTCCGCTTCGCGGGCGACCTCGACCGGAAGCGCGCCGTCTACGAGGGGGTGCGGTACCTGACTCCCGCCGACGTCGCCGACTGCATCGTCTGGGCGGTGACCCGGCCGGCCTACATGAACGTCGACGAGATCGTCGTCAAGCCGCTCCAGCAGGCGAGTCAGGACGAGATCGTCCGCGACGAAGCGGGCTCGCCCCCGCCTTTACCCCACTAGTCGCGCCCCAGGACGATGGCGCTCACGATTCTCGAAGGGTCGACCTTCTGCGTCTCCGACGAGCGCGGCGACCTCGAGACTCCGACGACGGGCTTCTTCGCCTCGGACACGCGCTTCCTCTCGCGCCTCGTCCTCACGATCAACGGAGCCCGACCGCTCCTCCTCTCCTCGGACAAGGTCGATTACTTCTCGGCCGCCTTCTACCTCCGGAACCCGGTTGCGGGCAGCCTCGGTCCCGACGAGATCTCGATCGCGCGCGAGCGGTTCGTCGGCGACGGGATGCAGGATCACCTCGTCGTTCGAAACCACTCGCGCCGCCTCCTCGAGTTCGAGCTCGCACTCGAGGTCGCGAGCGACTTCGCAGACATCTTCGCCGTCAAAAACTACGACTTCACCCTCGGCGACCCGGCGCACGCGGCGCCGCTTCCCGGCCCGGTTCCGGTTCGCTACGACGAGCACGACAACGCGCTCGTCCTCGCTGACGTCGACGGGTTTCCCGCGCTCACGGAGATCTTCTTCTCGCAGCGGGGAGACGTGGAGGGGTCGAGCGTCCGGTTTCCGGTGGCGCTTGCCCCCGGGTGCCAGTGGCAGTTGCGCGTCGACGTCACCGCGTCTACGGACGGCTCGCGGACGGTGCCGCAACGAGCTGAGCAGGAGTTCGGCGAGGAGCTCGACCGCGTCCGCGCCTCGCTCGCTGCCTGGCGGATGCGCGTGCCCCGGCTTCGCGCGACGTGGGACCCGCTCGCCGCCGCCTTCGAGCGCTCCGTCGCCGATCTGGCGTCGCTTCGGATGCGAGACGGAAGGCCCGAGGGCCAGCTCTTCGCGGCGGGCATGCCGTGGTTCATGGCCGTCTTCGGACGAGACACGCTGATCACCTGCCTCCAGACCCTTCTGTTCGGCCCCGAACTCGCCCGCAACGCGCTCACCGCGCTCGCCGCGCTCCAAGCGACTGACGACGATCCCGAAGTGGACGCCGAGCCGGGCAAGATCGTCCACGAGGTGAGGACGGGCAAGGCGGCGCGGACCTGGTTTCCGCGCTACTACGGCACCGTCGACGCCACGCCGCTCTTCCTGATCCTCCTCTCGGAGGTCTGGCGCTGGACGGACGACGCGGCGCTCGTTCGCACCCTCCGCGAGCCGGCTCGCCGCGCCCTTACGTGGATCGACGAGTCGGGCGACATGGACGGTGACGGGTTCGTCGAGTACCGCAGACGCTCGTCGTACGGCCTCGAGAACCAGTCGTGGAAGGACTCGGAGGCCTCGCAGCTCTTCCACGACGGTACGGAGGCGCGCGGTCCGATCGCCCCGTGCGAGGTCCAGGGTTACGTCTACGACGCGAAGCGCCGGGCGGCCGAGCTCGCCCGCGAGGTATGGCGGGATCGGCCGCTCGCGGAGCGCCTCGACGCCGACGCGGACGCGCTTCGCGAGCGCTTCGATGGTGCCTTCTGGCGCGAGGAGCGCGGCGGCTTCTACGCGCTCGCGCTCGACGGCGAGAAGCGGCCCGTCGACTCCCTCACCTCGAACATCGGCCACCTCCTCTGGAGCGGGATCGTCCTGCCGCGCCGCTTGGATGCGGTCGTCGACCGTCTCATGGGCGAGCAGCTCTGGTCGGGCTGGGGAGTCCGGACGATGGCGGCAGCCGACGCCGGCTACTCGCCCCTCGCGTACCACAACGGGACGGTCTGGCCCCACGACAACTCGGTGATCGCGCGCGGGCTCGCGCGCTGCGGCCGCTGGCCCGAGGCTCAGCGGATCGCCCGTCGCCTCCTCGAGGCCTCGACCCACTTCGACCACCAGCTCCCGGAGGTCTTCGCCGGCTTCGCGCGCTCGGAGACGCCCTTCCCGATCGCGTATCCGACCGCGGCGCGTCCGCAGGCGTGGGCGGCCGCCACGCCGATCCTCCTCCTCCAGGT
Source organism: Actinomycetota bacterium (assembly GCA_030861385.1). GTDB lineage: Bacteria > Actinomycetota > Thermoleophilia > Gaiellales > Gaiellaceae > JALZFU01. The sequence continues at coordinate 5,545 of JALZFU010000456.1, read as the reverse complement.
CCTCCTCGGGCTCGAGCCCGATCAGCGCCGGCAGACCCTCGTCTCGGTCGCTCCGCCCGAGTTGCCATCCTGGGTCGGGGCGCTCAGACTCCTCGGGGTGCGAGCCTTCGACCGCCCCTGGAACGTCGTCCTCGAGAACGGCCGCGTCCGCGTCGAGGAGGCGGTCTCCCCGCAGTTGGGACCGTGAGGGCGAGCTAGCGCCGGGGACGCCGCTGAAGATCGCCGTCCTCAGCCCGGTGTGGTTTCCGGTTCCACCGACCGCATACGGCGGGATCGAGTGGGTCGTCTCCCTCCTCGCCGACGGGCTCGTCGACGCGGGTCACGACGTCACCCTCTTCGCGTCCGGCGACTCGCGCACGAAGGCGAAGCTCGAGGCCGTCTTCCCCGAGGCACCGTCCTACCAGATCGGCTTCAGCTGGATCGACCTTCGCCACGCGCTCTCCTGCTACCTCCGCTCCGACGAGTTCGACGTCGTGAACGACCATTCCGGGCCGAACGCGGCCGCCCTCGGCGGCCTCGTCGCGACACCGGTCGTGCACACGGTGCACGGGCCGCTCGACCACCTCTCGCAGGCGAACTACCGCGGTATCGCCGCGCTCGCGCCGAACGTGGGGCTCGTCTCCCTCTCGCTGAACCAGCGCAAGCCTGCGCCCGACCTCCCCTGGGTGGGGACGTGCGCGAACGCGCTCGACCTCGACGCGTACCCCTACCACTCCGAGCGCGGCGAGTACCTTCTCTACCTCGGCCGGCTGAGCCCTGACAAGGGCGCCCATCGCGCGGTCGAGGTCGCGCGCCGCGCCGGCCTCCCGATCAAGCTCGCGGGGAAGAAGCGCGAGCGTGCCGAGCAGGAGTACTTCGAGGAATGCGTGCGCCCGCTCCTCGGGGAGGACGCCGAGTACCTCGGCGAGACGAGCCACGTGACGAAGGTCGCTCTCCTGCAAAAGGCACGTGCCACCCTTTTCCCGATCGAGTGGGAGGAGCCGTTCGGGCTCGTCATGATCGAGTCGATGGCGTGCGGGACGCCTGTGATCGCGACCCGCTGGGGCGCCGTCCCGGAGGTCGTCGAGGACGGCCGAAGCGGCATCATCGTGGACGACTACCGTGAGATGGTCGACGCGATCGCGCAGGCCGACCGCCTCGAGCCGGCGGAGTGCCGCCGCTACGTCGAGGAGCACTTCTCGCCCGCCCGCATGGTGGCCGACTACGAATCCGTCTTCGAGGGGACGGCCGGGCGAAGAGAGCGCGTCTCGGGATCGAAGGGAACGGTCACCGCCGCGAGCCGGGCGGCCAAGTAGGGGCCCTACCGGCGAGCGGCCGCGGCGCCGACGGTAGCGAGCGCGTGCTCGAGGTCGCCGATGAGGTCGTCGGCCGACTCGATCCCGACCGAGAGGCGGATCAAGTTGTCAGGTACCGGGAAGGCCGAGTCGGCGGTCGAGGCGTGCGTCATGAGCCCCGGGTGCTCGATCAGGCTCTCGACGCCGCCCAGGCTCTCGCCGAGCTGCCAGACCGACGTCGAGCGCAGGACGACGAGCGCGTCCTCCTTCGACCCGGCGAGCTCGAACGAGATCATCCCGCTGAAGTCGTCCATCTGGGTCCGGGCGATCTCGTGGTCCGGGTGAGACGGGAGGCCGGGGTAGCGAACGCGGTCCACGGCGGGATGACTCTCGAGGAACTCGGCGATCCGGCGCGCGTTCTCGCAGTGCTGTCGCATCCGGACCGCGAGCGTCCTGACGCCGCGCAGGACGAGCCACGCGTCGAACGGCCCCGGCACCGTCCCAAGCGAGTTCTGGAGGAAGCCGAGCCGCTCCGCGATCGACGGATCAGCCGTCGCGGCGAAGCCGCCGACGACGTCCGAGTGCCCCCCCAGGTACTTCGTCGTCGAGTGGACGACGATGTCGGCGCCGAGCCCGAGTGGCCGCTGGAGGTACGGCGTAGCGAACGTGTTGTCGACGACGGAGATCGCACCGACCTCCTTCGCCGCCTGCGCGGCTGCGCGGATGTCGACCACGTTCAAGAGCGGGTTCGTCGGCGTCTCGATCCAGACGAGGCGCGTCCGCTCGTCGAGCGCGGCTCCGAGGTCGCGGCTGACCTGCTCGGCGGGGAGGAACTCGAACACGTAGCCCTTCGGCCCGAGCACCTTCGAGAAGAGCCGGTAGGTTCCGCCGTAGACGTCGTTCACGCAGACGACTCGATCCCCCGGCGAGACGAGCTGGAGGACGGTGGTCGTCGCCGCCATCCCCGAGGCGAAGGCGAAGCCGTGGCGGGCCCCTTCGAGCGACGCGAGGCACGCCTCGAGCGCCGCCCGGGTCGGGTTCCCGGTTCGGGAGTAGACGTAGCCCTTGTGCCGTCCGACCTCCTCCTGGATGTACGTCGACGTCTGGTAGATCGGGACGATCACGGAGCCGGTCGCGGGATCGGGCTCCTGGCCCGCGTGGATCGCGCGCGTCTCGAACTCCATGCGCCCGATTCTACGGGCCGAAGCTCCTTCGCCTACGCCGCCCCGTCCCGCGTCCGATGGTGGGCGAGGTACTCGAGGAGATCGGCGCGGGTGAGGACGCCGGCCGGACGTCCGTCCTCGGCCACGATGACGGCCGGGCCTCCCTCGGAGAACTCGGCGAAGACGGTCTCGACGGTTTCGTGGAGCTCGACGGCGCGAAGGGGCGGCGCCATCGCCGCCGCCACGTCCTCGTGGAGCGCGTCTTGGTCGCGGAAGACGCGCTCGAAGAGTCCGCGCTCGTTCACGGAGCCGACGATGTCGGCGAGCGACTCGGCGGGCTCGTGCCGAACGACCGGGATCTGCGAGATCCCGTATCGGTGCATGAGCTCGATCGCAGCGCCGACCTTCTGGTTCGTCGCGATGAAGACGAGCTCGGGGACGCTCGGTTCCTCGAACCGCTTGAACGCGAGCACCTCCTCGATCGTCGGCGCCGGAGCGCGGCGCTCGAGGATCCCGTACTCGGCGAGCCAGTTGTCGTCGTAGAACTTCGACAGGTAGCCGCGGCCTCCGTCCGGGACGAGCGTCGCAATCGTCGTCCGCTCCTGGAAGCGGCGTGCGACCTCCAGCATCGCCCATACGGCGGTTCCGCCCGACCCCCCGACGAGGAGGCCCTCCTCGCGCGCAAGCCGACGGGCGGTGAGGAACGAGTCGCGGTCGGAGACCGTGACGTACTCGTCGACGAGGGAGGGGTCGAAGGTCCGCGGCCAGAAGTCCTCGCCGATCCCCTCGACGAGGTACGGGTGAACCTTCGGCGAGGAGTAGATCGAGCCCTCCGGGTCGGCGCCGACGACGAGGACGTCGGGGTTCCGCTCCTTCACGTAGCGCGCGGCACCCGAGATCGTCCCTCCCGTCCCGACCGAGAGCACGAGCACGTCGAGCTCGCCTCGCGTCTGCTCCCAGAGCTCGGGGCCCGTCGTCTCGTAGTGGGCCTCCGGGTTCGCCGGGTTCGAGTACTGGTCGGGTTTGAACGCGCCCGGAACCTCCTCGGCGAGGCGATCGGAGACCGAGTAGTAGCTCTCGGGCGATTCGGGTGCGACCGCGGTCGGGCAGATGACGACCTCGGCCCCGTACGCCCGGAGGAGGGAGATCTTCTCCTGGCTCACCTTGTCCGGCATGACGAAGATGCAGCGGTATCCCTTGAGCGCCGCGACGGTCGCGAGCCCGACGCCCGTGTTTCCGCTCGTCGGCTCGACGATCGTGCCCCCCGGGCGGAGTCTCCCGTCCCGCTCGGCCGCCTCGACCATCTTGAGCGCGATGCGATCCTTGACGCTCCCGCCGGGGTTCAGGTAGTCGAGCTTGGCGAGGAGAAGGGGCCGGAGCCCGCGCGACATGCGCTGAAGCCTGACGAGCGGCGTCCCGCCGACGAGGTCGAGGACGGTCGGATACTGGCTCGGCACGGGGCTGAAAGCGTACTCGCGCGCTCTCGAAGACGCCCGCTGTCGTGCTCGGCGCGTTATAGTTCGAGCAGCCGCGCCCGAGTCGCGCCGGCGTCCTCACTGGAACACGCAGCGCCGAAGCGAGCGCTGCCTCCATGCAAGAAGCGATTCCGTATCCGACCGAACCGTCCGAGGTACCGGACGGCCTCCTCGCCGACGCGCTCCGAGCGGAAGCGTGGGCCGGCGAGCCGTTCCTCCGGCCGGGCGAGGACCCAGCCGACGTCCTCGCCGAGGGGCGCGCGCGCCGAAAAGCGCTCGACGACGCCCTCGCCGAGATCCGTGCGGGCGTGCCCTCGCCGTCGGCGCGCTGGCGCGTCGAGTACGCGCTCATGCTCGGTCTCGAGCGCGTCGTCACCGATCGTCCGCCGCGCCTTCGCTCCGGGACCGAGCTTCGCCGCCACCAGATCGACGCCCTCGCCGGGATGCTCGCCGAGTTGATCGCAAAGCACGAGCGCGCCGAGGAGAACGGGAACGGAGACGGTGGCCAGCTCACCGAAGAGCCGGCCGCGCCCGAAGAGGAGGACGAACTCGGCGACGAGGACGAGGAGGGTGGCGAGACGCGACCGCGCTTCGATCCCGGCGCCGTTCGCCGCTTTCGCTTCCGCCACCCGACGGCCTCGGGCAAGACGATCGCCGCGGCGGGATTCGTGGAGGCGGCGCGGACGATGGGCGTCCTCATCCTCACCCACCGGCGCCTGCTCGTGAAGCAGTTCGAGCGAGACCTGAGGACGGAGGGCTACGGGGAGCGATTCCGGCCGGCGATCGAGGCGGGACGCGAACCGCTGATCGAGAACCCGATCACGATCCAGACGTACGCCTGGTTCGCGCGGCACGTCGGCTCGTTGAGCCAGACGGCCTACCAGCTCGTCATCTGCGACGAGGCGCACACGGCGCTCGGCGAGAAGACGAGCAGCGCGATCCGGCGCCTGACGGAGCCGATCTACATCGGGATGACGGCGACGGAGCAGCTCATCGCCAAGCAGGTGTCGGACGTCTTCCCCGCCTCGGTCGACGACCTGCCGCTCGGCGACGCGGCCCGTCGAGGGCTGATCGCCCCGCTTCGCTGCTTGCGCGTCCCGCCTGCGGCCGCGATCTCCGCCGTCCCGATCGTCGGCGGCGACTACGACCAGGAAGCCCTCGCCAAGGTTCTCGACCACGTTCTCATCAACCAGGCGGCGGCAAGCCTCTACCGCGATCGCTTCGACCAGACGCCCGGGATCGTCTACGCGGCGGGCGTCGAGCACGCCTACAACCTGGCCCGCGAGTTCCGCGCCGCGGGGCTCTTGACCGAGGCGGTGAGCGGGCGGACGCCGCCGCTTCGCTTGGCCGAGACGCTCGCCGCGTACGAGCGGGGCGAGATCAACGTCCTGATCAACGCCCAGCTCCTCGCCGAGGGGTGGAACTCCCCTCGCGCCACGGTCTGCATGCACCTCGCGCCGACCGCGAGCCGGCGTGTCTACCAGCAGCGGGTGGGACGCATCATGCGAATCCATCCGCGCAAGGAGGCGGGCGTGGTGGTGGACTTCGTCGACGCCGCGGCGACTCACACGGAGCGAACGGTCACACTCCACTCGCTCCTCGACGCCGACTTCTACCGCGAGGGCGCGCGCGT
>JALZFU010000451.1 GCA_030861385.1 Actinomycetota bacterium | reverse complement strand
TCCGGGCACGGTGGTGCGCACCGACCTCTTCTGCGAGGTCGCCCCGCCCGCGGGACCGGTGATCGAGCGCTACGCCGGCGTCGCCTGGCCCGGCGGGCGCTTCTGACCGCCCCGCTGTAACGACTCGCGTCGCAGCGAGACGGTGCAGCCGATGGGCGAGATCGACTTCTCCGGTGTGGTCGTCGTTGCGGCCGTGGCGTTCTCGGCGCCGCTCCTCCTCGGCCTCGCGCCGGCGCTGCGGCTGCCCGCGGTCGTGCTGGAGCTCGTCGCCGGGATTGCGATCGGCCCCTCCGGCTTCGGCTGGGTGGAGCTCGACCAGCCGATCGACGTCCTGGCGCTCGTCGGCCTCGCCTTCCTCCTGTTCCTCTCCGGGCTCGAGATCGACTTCGAGCGGTTCCGTGGGCGCAGCGTCGCGGTCACCGGCGCCGGCTTCGTCGTTTCCTTGGGGATCGCGCTCGTCGCTGCGTTGCTGCTCGCGGGCGCGGGGCAGGTCGACTCCCCGCTCCTCGTCGCGATCATCCTCGTCGCGACGTCGCTCGGCGTCGTCGTCCCCGTCCTCAAGGACTCGAACGAGCTCTCGTCCGACCTCGGACAGCTCGTCATCGCCGCTGCCTCGATCGCCGATTTCGGCGCCGTCATCCTCCTCTCGCTCTTCTTCTCGCGCGAGAGCACGGGAGTCGGCGCGAAGCTCGTCCTCCTCGGCGGGTTCGCGCTCGTCTCGGCGGCGGCGGTCGCGGCCCTCCTCGGCGCCGAGCGCTCGCCGCTCCTCTCGCGCGCGCTTTTCCGCCTCCAGGACACGACCGCGCAGATCCGCGTCCGCGGCGCGTTCCTGCTCCTCGTCGCGTTCGTCGCGCTCGCCGAGCGGCTCGGCCTCGAGGTGATTCTTGGCGCGTTCATGGCCGGCGCCGTCCTGAGCCTCGTCGACCGCGACCAGCGGATGACGCACCCGCGCTTCCGGGTCAAGCTGGAGGCGGCCGGGTTCGGGATGTTCATCCCCGTCTTCTTCGTCGCGAGCGGGATCCAGTTCGACGCCGGCGCGCTCTTCGAGAGCGGCTCCACGCTCGCGCGCGTCCCGATCTTCCTCGTCGCGCTCGTCGTCGTCCGCGGGCTGCCCGCGCTCCTCTACCGCTCGGCGCTCGGGCCCCGGCGCACGCTCGTCGCCGCCCTCCTCCAGGCGACGTCGCTCCCCTTCATCGTCGCGGCCTCGATGATCGGGATCGAGCTCGGGCTCCTCGACGACGCGACCGGCGCCGCCCTCGTCGCGGCCGGCCTCCTCTCCGTCCTCGTCTTCCCCCTCGCCGCGCTCACCGCCCTCCGAGGTCGCGCCCCGCATGCCCGGCGCGCGCGAGAGCCGATGCCGCCGATCGGCGCCGGCCGCGCCACGCTCGAGACCTCCTGACCCTACGAGAGCAGGTAGCCGGCGACGAAGCCGGCGACGATCGCCGCCGCGACGTCGCGGCTCACCTCCTCGAACGCGTGCGGGACGATCGCGATCGAGACGACCGCGAGAACCGCTCCTGCCGCCACCCCCTGCGCGGTTCCCACGAGCTCGGGACTCGCGTCGGCGAGGACGGTTCCCCCGAGAACGGTCGCGGCGGCGAGGACGACGCCGATGACGGCGAGGAGAGAGACCGCGAAGCGTCGGGTGTGGCCGCCGGCCGCGATCGGCTGCGCGGCGCCGTAGGCCTCGACGACGTTCCCGACCAGGATCCCGGCGAGGAGCGCGAGCCCGAGCTCGGCCTCGGCGATCGTGAGGCCGAGCGCGATCGACTCCGGGACGCCGTCGACGAAGAGCCCAGCGGCGATCGACTCGCCGCGGGCGGCTTCGGCGTGATCGCGCCGCATCGTCATCGGGCGGCCGGACGCCGCCGCGTGCCCCGAGCGCCGCATCGCCTCCATCCGGGGATCGCGCGTGAGGAGGGCGTCGGCGGCGACGTACACGGCCATCCCGGCGAAGAGGCCGACCGCCGTGAGCGCAGCGCCGGCGCCCTCGTCGGCTTCGGGAACGACCTCGAGCGCGACCGCCGCGAGGAGGAGGCCGCCGCCAAAGGAGGTGACGACCGCCGCGACCCGCGTCGGGAGCCGGAGCGCGACGGCGACGAGCGCGCCGGCGACGAGACTCGCGGCGACCGCGAGGCCCCACCCCGTCGACGCGCCGAGGTTGCTCACGCGCCGGGCTTACCCGGTCGCGCGCTTCGCTGTAACGGTCTCCCGCGCGCCGAGACTGAGATTTCGAGTCGACCCGAGGAGGGAGTGCATGAC
>JALZFU010000449.1 GCA_030861385.1 Actinomycetota bacterium | reverse complement strand
TTCGCACGGCGGCCGCGCACGTCAGCCGCGCGCGTTGGTCAGCTGCGCGATCACGTCGGACACGAAGGCATCGAGGTCGGCGAGCGAGCCGTCGTTCACGAACGTGAAGTCGGCGCGCGCAGCCTTCTCCTCCTCCGGGAGGAGGCGGCGTTCTCGGTCGCGGACGTCGCGCCCGACCCTCGCCGCGCGCACGGGGGCCGGCGCGGTCACGGTCACGACCGCATCGAAGCGGCTCTCGCCGCCCACCTCGTAGAGGAGCGGCACCTCGGTGGCGCAGACGGCGGGCGGGTTCGGGCGCGCGGCGAGCCGCTCCCGCCAGGCGAGGTACGAGGCGACGACGCGCGGATGGAGAAGGCGCTCGAGCCATCGGAGCGCCTCGGGATCCGAGAAGACGCGGCGCCCGACGCGCGCGCGGTCGATCTCTCCGGTGTCGTCGACGACGTCTTGCCCGAGTCGCTCGACGATCGCGGCCTTGACCTCGGCGTCCTCGCGAAGGAGGCGGTGAACGATCTCGTCGCTCGAGATCACCTCCGCCCCGTGCCGCGCAAACGCGCGAAGGGCCTCGGTCTTCCCGGCGCCGATTCCCCCGGTGATCGCGACCGCGACCGGCCGACGGCTAGAAGGGATTGGCGAAGGGTTGCTCGTCGGGGGCGGGCGGAACGCCGCCCGCGCCGCCGTCGACTGGCTCCGGCGCGAGCTCGCGCTCGTCGCGCCCGGAATCGGTGAAGACCTCCTCGGAGAGGCCCAGCGGCGGCGGCCCCTCGGCCGAGCGGACGCGCTCGCCTTCGGCGACGCGCTTGAGCGAGAGCGAGAGGCGCCGACGCTCGGCGTCCATCTCGATGATCTTCGCGTGCACTCTCTCGCCCTGCGAGACGACCTCGCGCGGATTCTCGACGTGATGCCCGGCGAGCTCCGAGATGTGGACGAGCCCCTCCACGCCCGGGAGGATCTCCACGAACGCCCCGAACGTGACGACCTTCGTCACGCGGCCCTCGACGACGTCGCCCTCGTCGTACGCGTCGACCACCTGCTGCCACGGGTCGGTCTGCGTCTGCTTGAGGCCGAGTGAGATCCGCTGGCGCCCGCGGTCAATGTCGAGCACCTTGACGCGCACCTCCTGCCCGATGTCGAGCACCTCGGAGGGGTGGTTCACGTGGCTCCACGAGAGCTCGGAGATGTGGATCAGGCCGTCGATCCCGTCGAGGTCGACGAACGCGCCGAAGTCGACGATGTTCGAGATCGTCCCGGTGACGACGTCGCCGGGCGAGAGGCGGTCGAGGATCGCCTGCCGCGCCTCCTTGCGCTCCTCCTCGAGGACGGCGCGGCGCGAGAGGACGACGTTGTTTCGACTGCGATTGAGCTCGATCACCTTGCAGCGAAGCGTCTTGCCCGTGAACTCGTCGAGGTCTTGAACGCGGCGGATGTCGACGAGCGACGCGGGCAGGAAGCCGCGCACGCCGAGGTCGAGGATGAGGCCGCCCTTCACGACCTCGATCACGGTCCCCTCGACGGGCTCCCCGGTGTCGGCGGCACGCTCGATGCGCTTCCAGGCCATCTCGAACCGAGCCCGTTTCTTCGAGAGGATCAAGCGACCCTCGGCGTCCTCCTTCGTGAGGACGAGCGCATCGACCTCGTCGCCGAGCTGCACCTCCTCGCCGGGATCGACCGAACGGCGGATCGAGAGCTCCGAGACGGGAATGACCCCCTCCGACTTGTAACCGATGTCGACGAGCACCTCGTCCTTGTCGACGCGAACGACGCGCCCGCTCACCACCTCCCCCTCGTTGATCGTCGGGAAGGTGAGGTCGTAGTTGGGGATCAGCTCGCCGTCCGGACCTCGCGTCCAGACGTCGGCGTCGAAGTCGGTATCTGCTTCCGTCGCGGTTTCGTTCTCGACCATGAAGGAGCGCGCATTATAGCTACGAGCATTTGCGCGCCCGGGATTTCGCCATCGTTGCGGCCGTTGCCGTTCTCGCCCTTTTCGCGGTCGCGGACGGGATCCGCTCGCGCGTCGAGAACGAGCCCGAGGCGCCGCCGACGACCCGGCAGGCGAGGACGGATACACGCCGTGACGAGGCCGAGTTTCGCGCCGTCCGCGGTCCGCGGCAGTTCCGCCCGGTTTCCGCCCCCGGCCGCGTCGTCTTCACCGACCCCGCCGACTGCCGCGTCCGCGCCGTCGCCGCCGCGACCGGGAAGGAGCTTCCGCTGCGCCGGGCGATCGGAGACTGCGAGCTCTCGGCGCCCGCGAGTGGTCACACGATCGCCTACGGCCGCGAGGAGAACGGCATGTCGCT
>JALZFU010000426.1 GCA_030861385.1 Actinomycetota bacterium | reverse complement strand
CCCTCACCCTCGCCCTCTCCGCGTGCGGCGGAGGGGGCGAGGGGGGCGGCTCGCCCGACGGTTCGAGCAAGGCGACGGATCGGCGCGAAGCGGCGCTCAAGTTCGCGCAGTGCATGCGCGAGCGCGGCATCGACCACCCGGATCCCGACGCGAACGGGCTCTTCCGGATCGAGCCCGACCAGGGCCTCGATCCACAGTCGGCGAAGTTCCGCGAGGCGCAGGAAGCGTGCCAGAAGTACCTGGCCGAGATGGGGCCACCGCCGAAGCTGAGCGAGGAGGACCGAAAGAAGCTGGAGGAGCAGATGCTCGCCTTCGCGAGGTGCATGCGCGAGCAGGGCATCGACATGCCCGATCCCGAGTTCCGCGACGGTGGGTTCACCTTCGAGGTCGACCCGAACGGCGGTCTCGACCCGAGCGATCCCGACTTCCGCGCGGCCGAGGAGAAGTGTCGGCAGTACAGCCCGGAGCTCAACCCGCCTGACACAAGCGGCTGACCGTGCCGAGACGCCTGCGATTCACGATGACCCGCTGGAGGCTCGGAGCCGCTCTCGTTGCCGCGCTCGGATTCGCGAGCGCGGCGACGGTGGGCGCGGTCGGGCGCGGCGAAGCGGAGGACCCGTCCGGTCGCGAGCAGGCGGATGCCGCGACCGCGGTCGTCACGCGACGGAATCTCGTCGCGCGCGACACGTTCGAAGGTTCGCTCGGCTACGTCGACAAGCGGTCGCTCACGAGCTCGCGATCGGGGACGGTGACCTGGCTACCACATGAAGGCCAGACGATCCGCCGCGGCGGAGTCCTCTACCGCGTCAACGACGAGCCGGTCGTTCTTCTCTACGGCTCGTATCCGCTTTGGCGGACGCTCGAGACGGGCGTCGAGGGCAAGGACGTCCGCCAACTCGAAGAGAACGTCATCGCGCTCGGCTACGACCCGGACGGAGACATCGAGCTCGACGGCGAGTTCGACTGGGCGACCGAGGCGGCCGTCAAGCGCTGGCAGGACGACCTCGGCGTGACAGAGGACGGCTCCGTCGAGACCGACCAGGCGGTCTTCCTCCCCGGCCCGCGCCGGGTCGGCGAGCTCAAGACCGCGGTCGGGTCGCAGCTCGGCGCGGGAACGCCGGTCATGGACACCTCGTCGACCCGCCGCGTCGTCACGCTCAACCTCGACGCGCGTCGCCAAACGCTCGTCCGGAAGGGCCAGTCCGTCCAGATCGAATTGCCGAACGGCCGGACCGTTCGAGGGCGAATAGCCGAGGTCGGGAAGGTCGCGCGAACGTCCGAGGGCGGAAACGGCTCGCCGACGATCACGGTCACGATCACCGTGGCAAACGCGCGCGGAACCGGCGGGCTCGACCAGGCGCCCGTCGATGTCGCGATCGCGCGCGAGATCAGGCGCGATGTCCTTACGGTTCCGGTGACGGCGCTCCTCGCGCTCGCCGGCGGCGGCTACGCGGTCGAAGTCGTCGAAGGCGACACGACCAAGCTCGTACGGGTCACGCCGGGGCTCTACGCCGACGGCCTCGTCGAGATAGACGGCGAGGGAGTCCGCGAAGGCACGAAGGTGGTCGTGCCGCAGTGACCGTCCTTGAGCTGCGTGACGTCGTGAAGAGGTACCCCGGCGCGGTCGCGGCGCTCCGCGGCGTCACGCTCGCCGTCGAAAGCGGCGAGCTCGCGGCCGTCGTCGGCCCGTCCGGGTCCGGAAAGTCGACCCTCCTCCACGTGATGGGGACGCTCGAGCGGCCGACGTCGGGGATCGTGCGCGTCGACGGCCACGACGTCGCGTCGCTCTCGGATCGCGCGCTGGCCGGGCTCCGCGCCCGTCGGATCGGCTTCGTCTTCCAGCAGTTCTTCCTCTTGGACGGGATGACCGCGCTCGAGAACGTGGCGACCGGCCTCCTCTACGCCGGGACCCCGCCGCGCCAGCGGCGTCGCCTGGCCGCGGAAGCACTCAAACGGGTCGGGCTCGCGCACCGCCTCGGCCACACGCCGGCGAAGCTCTCGGGCGGCGAACGGCAGCGGGTCGCGATAGCACGGGCGCTCCTCGGTAGTCCGGCGATCGTCTTTGCCGACGAGCCGACGGGGAACGTCGACTCGGCGGCCTCGGCGGCGCTCGTCGCCCTTCTCCAGGAGCTGAACCGCGAGGGGACGACGATCCTCGTGGTGACCCACGACGGGGAGGTCGCCGACGCGCTGCCGCGGCGGATCGAGATTCGCGACGGCGCCGTGCGGCACGACGGCGCGTAGCGGTGGCGGTCGAGGTCGTGCCGTCCCGGCTCCTCCCGCGTGACGTCCTCCGCGTCGCGACGGCGGGACTCGCAACGCGCCGGTCGCGGGCCGTCCTCTCCGCGATGGGGATTGCGATCGCAATCGCGTCCATGGTCGCCGTGCTCGGGATCTCCGAGTCGAGCAAGGCGGACCTCGTCGCGAAGCTCGACCGGCTCGGCACGAATCTCCTGACGGCCAAGCCGGGGCAGACGCTCTTCGGTGACGCGGCGAAGCTCCCGAAGGCGGCTGAAGAGATGGCTTCGCGGATCCGCGGAGTCGAGCAGGTGTCGAAGGTCGGCTCCGTCGACGCGACGGTGCGCCGAACGGACTACATAGACCCAATCGAGACCGGTGGCCTGACCGTGATGGCGACCGATTCGAACCTGGTCGGGACGGTCGGCGGGCGGCTGAGTGCCGGCCGGTTCCTCGACGCCGCGACGGCGCGCTACCCGGCCGTCGTCCTGGGCGCGACGGCCGCCGAGCGGCTCGGCCTCACGAGGCTCGCCGGGAATCCACAGGTTTGGATCGAGGGCCGCTGGTGGTCCGTTATCGGGATCCTCGAGCCGCTCGAGCTCGCGAGCGACCTCGACACGGCCGTGCTTGTCGGGTTCCCCGCGGCCGCCAAGTACCTCGACGACGACGGGTACGCGTCAGCCCTCTACCTCCGCGCCGACCCGGACGTCGTGGACGACGTTGCGGACGTGCTCGCCCGGACCGTGAACCCCGAGAAGCCCGAGGAGGTCGAAGTGAGCCGACCGTCGGACGCGCTCGCCGCCCGCGCCGCGGCCAAGGGCGCCTTGACGGCCCTCTTCCTCGGTCTCGGCGCCGTCGCGCTCGTCGTGGGTGGGCTCGGGATCGCAAACGTGATGGTGATCTCGGTGCTCGAGCGCCGTTCGGAGATCGGGCTTCGGCGTGCGCTCGGGGCGACGAAGCGCCACATCGCGGCGCAGTTCCTGACCGAGTCCGTTCTCCTGGCCGCGATCGGTGGCGTTGCTGGCGTCGGGGCCGGGGTCGTCATCATCGCCGCGTACGCCTCGACCCGCGGCTGGGACATCGCGATTCCCCCGGTGGTTCTCTTTGGCGGTCTCGGTGCCGCACTCGCAATCGGCGCCGTCGCAGGTCTTTACCCCGCCTCACGAGCGGCCCGAATGGCGCCGACGGACGCCCTCCGCGCCGTTTAGTCGCGACGGTCGGCTCGACAAAGACTGGGGGCCTGGGTAGGGCGCGGCCCTATCGCGAAACCGGCCAGCGCCGAGGAATGCTTGCATGCATGAGCAAGACGCTTCGAGCGAGGGCGGTCTGGTGATCGCGCGGGTGTGGCGAGGATGGACCTCGACCGACGATGCCGACTCCTATGTCGAATACCTGGTCGCAACAGGGATGAAGGATTCGCGCGCGACGCCGGGCAACCGCGGCGTCCTCGTTCTTCGTCGTACGGCCGGCGGGCGCGTCGAGTTCACGACGGTGACGTTCTGGGAAACGCTCGACGCGGTCCACGCGTTCGCGGGACCGGACCGCGAAAAGGCGGTGTTCTACCCGGACGACGAGCGCTTCCTTCTCGAGCGGGAATGGACGGTTGCGCACCACGAGGTCGTCCTCGCGGAGCTTGCTGTGCCTCCAACAGCCCGCGACGAGCGCACCGGATAGCCGATGACCGAAACCCGGACGACGCGCTCAGTCGAGTCGCCCACCGCGGAGCAGCTTGAGGTGGACGTGCGCGGCCTCGAGGACTTCGGGCGCCCGATTCGGGTTGACCCAGCCGGCTCCACCTCCTCAAGGACCCGGTAGAGGAAGGAACGATCGGCGGGCGGAAGGGCCGGCGAGTGGTCGGGCTGGAGAAGTCGCCGCGCGTCCTCGAGCTCCAGACTGAAGGACGGTAGCGAGCCTCGGAAATCCGCAAGCGCCTCATGCACCGCCTTGAGGGCGGCGGCGACTTCAACGTGATCAACCACGTCTACTCCAACCGGACTCGCGTACTGCCAGAGCGTGAGCGTCAGCGTTCGCCATCGGTGCGGCCCGGGAGCGACGTCCCGAGCCGGCGCGACGATCGGCGCTTCGCGCTCGGCGAGATGGGCTGCCACTGCAAGCTCCCGCTCCAGCGACTCAAGCTTCACGTCCCGAAAGTCGCTCGTTCCAACCTTCGCCACCACCCGCGTAGGCCTCAGGTGCACGATCGTGTTGTTCGAGTCCTTGAGAATCCGCGCGCGCTCAACGACGATCCCGAGCTCGCCCGCGACGCCGAGAGCCGCTTCGACTGCCAGTCTCTTCCGTTCCTGGGCCGTCATCCGCCCGATTTTGCGCGCGCAGTCGTCGTCGCGCCTGAACGCCGGGCGAACCGCCGTCTGGCGCTGGCGAATTCACTGGCGAATACGGGCTAAAGTACCTGCAAAATCGCGCTTTTTCGGCGGTCTCGAAAACCGTTATCCGTCGTTAGGCGGATCGAGGGTTCGAATCCCTCCCCCTCTGCCTTCCCAGAAACCGCTTGTTAGGCGGTTTTTGGTTCCCTGGCTGGTTCGCGCCGGGACCGATGTC
>JALZFU010000415.1 GCA_030861385.1 Actinomycetota bacterium | reverse complement strand
GGACGGGGGGGCCGGCCAGCTGGTTCGCGACTCCCGAGACCCTGGACGAGCTAGTCGCGGCTCTCGCGTGGGCGGCCGAGCGCGACCTGGCCGTCGCCGCGGTCGGGCTCGGGTCGAACCTGCTCGTCGCGGACGACGGCTTTCGCGGGCTTGCGCTCAAGCTGGCCGGCGAGCTCGCCGCGGTCGGCCTCGAGGACGAGGCGCTCGTCGCGGGGGGCGGCGCGCCGCTCGCCGTCTGCCTCCACCGGGCACGCTCCGCGGGCCTCGGCGGGCTCGAGTTCGCGTGCGCGATCCCGGGGACGGTCGGAGGGGGCGTCTGGATGAACGCCGGCGCCTACGGCGCCGACATCGCGTCCGTCCTCATCCGCGCGCTCGTCGCCGACGCGAGCGGAGCTCGGTGGCTCGACCCGGGGGAGCTCGGGCTCGAGTACCGTCGCTCGCGGCTTCAGCCCGGACAGGTGGTCGCCCAGGCGAAGCTCGGGCTACGGCCGCGGCCGGTCGCGGAGATCAAGGCGGCCGTGGCCGAGCTGCAGGCGGCGCGAAAGGCGGCACAGCCGACGAATCGGCGAACCTTCGGAAGCGTCTTCAAGAACCCCGAGCACGAGCTCACCGCCGGGCGCATGCTCGACGCCTGCGGCCTGCGGGGCTACGCACTCGGCGGCGCGCGGATCTCGCCCAAGCACGCGAACTTCATCGAGAACGAGGGGGAAGCCCGTTCGGCCGACGCGCTCGGACTGATCGTGGAAGCGCGCCGTCGCGCGCGCGAGGCCTTCGGGGTCGTCCTCAAGCCTGAAGTGCAGCTTCTCGGCGCGATCGCGATACCCGCGATCGACGGAACCGGGTAGGACGCGGCCGGCCCGCGACGAACTCCTCCGCATGTCGCGCCGCGCCGCCGTCGTGCTCGCCGCCGCGCGTCCGCCGGACATCCCGAATCTCTCGTCCCTCCTCCTCGCCTGCCGCCCGTCGCGCCGCTCTCTGATCGGCGCCGGCGTGCTCGCAGCCGTCTTTGCCGTCTCGTACGCCCTCGCGCGGGAGACGCCCCTCTTCGCCGTCTCCGGGGTGGAAGTCCGCGGCGTGCCGAGGCCCGTCGTCGCGGCAATCCGCGAATCGCTGCGACCGCTCGCCGGCGAGAGCCTCGTCGGTCTCGATCCCGACGAAGTGGAAGCCCGCCTCCGAACGATCCCGTCCGTTCGCGACGTCGCCGTCGATCGGTCGTTCCCGCACACGCTCTCTGTCCGAGCGCGAGCCGAGGCGCCGCTCGCGGTCATCCGACAGGGCGAACGAGCCTGGCTCGTCGCCCGAAGCGGCCGGGTCATGCAGGAGGTCCGACCCCGCGCGAGAGCTCACCTTCCCCGCGTCCGCGCGCGTCTCGGCAGTCCGCTCGTGCCGGGGACGAAGCTGACGAGCTCGGATGGGCGGGCGGTGCTCGCCGCCCTCCGTTCGGTTCCACCGAAGTTTCCGCTCCGGATCCTCTACGTCCGCGGCAGCGGCACCGACCTCGTCTTCGTCGTCGAGGGCTGGATGCAGCTTCGCCTCGGCTCAGCGGCCGCCGCCGGGGCGAAACTGGCCGCTGCCGCAGCCGTCCTCGCGTCGCTTTCCCCCGACGAGCTCGAGGTCGTCTCGTACCTCGACGTCTCCGTCCCGGACCGCGTCGTTGTCGCCGTCACGTCTGAACCCGAAAGTGAAGGTTTAGACTTCGGAGAAGAAAGCCCTGCAAACTAGGCAATTGACACGCACGCCCGCGCGGCGTAGGCTCGTCCGACGCTCGACCAGAGCTTGAAGCAATGAGAGACCAGACCGGCAGCTATCTCGCGGTGATCAAGGTCGTCGGCATCGGCGGCGGCGGCTCGAACGCGGTCAATCGGATGGTCGACGCGGGCCTGAAGGGCGTCGAATTCATCGCGATCAACACGGACGCACAGGCGCTCCTCATGTGCGACTCAGACGCGAAGCTCCACATCGGCGCCCACGTAACGCGAGGGCTCGGCGCGGGCGCGAACCCGGACGTCGGACGTGATGCGGCGCTCGAGAGCCGTGACGAGATCAAGGAAGGGCTAAAGGGTGCGGACATGGTCTTCGTCACCGCCGGTGAGGGGGGCGGGACCGGTACGGGAGGCGCCCCCGTCATCGCCGCGATCGCGCGCGAGCTCGGCGCCCTCACGGTCGGAGTCGTGACGCGCCCCTTCTCATTCGAGGGACGGAGGCGCGCCGAGCAGGCCCAGCTCGGGATCTCGGAGCTTCAGGACAAGGTCGACACGCTGATCGTCATTCCGAACGACCGCCTCCTCCAGATCGTCGAGAAGCAGACGTCCGTGGTCGAGGCGTTCCGGATGGCGGACGACGTCCTTCGCCAGGGGGTGCAAGGGATCACGGACTTGATCACCGTCCCCGGACTCGTGAACCTCGACTTCGCCGACGTGAGGACGATCATGCGTGAAGCCGGCTCCGCGCTCATGGGGATCGGCGAGGCGGACGGCCCCAACCGCGCGGCGGAGGCTGCGCGCGCGGCTGTCTCGTCACCTCTGCTCGAGGCGTCGATCGAGGGTGCGACCGGGATCCTCCTGAACATCAGCGGCGGGCCCGACGTAGGGCTCTTCGAGGTGAACGAGGCGGCGGAGGTGGTCACGGGCGCCGCCGACCAAAACGCGAACGTGATCTTCGGCGCCGTCATCGACGAATCGCTCGGCGGCGTCGTACGCGTGACGGTCATCGCGACCGGCTTCGACGGGCGCTACCGGCGTGAGCGGAAGGAGCGCGTGAACGGCCCCACGCCGACACCGCCGGACAGCCAGGGGTTCGACGTTCCGTCGGACATCCTCGACGTCCCGTCGTTCCTGCGCGAGTAAATACCTCCGCCACCGGATCAGCAGGTCGTCGATCGACCCTGGTCGACTTCGTGAGCGAGTGGGGGCCTGGGCGGCCGTCGACGGACCGCAACGGAGTAGGATTCGCCGCCGCGTGCAGACGCTTCGCCGCACTCCCCTGTACGAGCGCCACGCCGCTCTCGGCGCGCGGCTCGTCCCGTTCGTCGGCTGGGAGATGCCCGTCCAGTACAGCTCGATCGCCGACGAGCACCGGGCCGTCCGGACGAGCGCGGGCGTCTTCGACGTCTCGCACATGGGCCAGCTCGAGCTCGACGGCGAGGGCACGCACGAGTACCTTCAGGCGCACCTCTCGAACGACCTCGACAGGATCCGGCCGGGCAAGGCGCAGTACACGCTCCTTACGAACGAGCGCGGCGGGATCACGGACGATCTGATCGCGTACCGGCGAGCGCCCGAGAGCTACCTCCTCGTCGTCAACGCGTCGAACGTCGAGCCCGACCACGCCGCGCTCTCCGAGGCCCGCGACGTCTCCCACGAGTGGGCGCTTCTCGCCGTCCAAGGGCCCGAGGCACTTGCACGGCTTCGGATCGACGTCCCACCGTTCACGTTCCACGAGGACGAGGTCCTCGGGGTGCGCTGCCTCGTTGCCGGGACCGGATACACGGGTGAGCGAGGCTGTGAGCTCGGCTGCGCTCCCGACGACGCGTCTCGGCTTTGGGACGCGATCCTCGACGCCGGCGTCATCCCCTGCGGGCTCGGCGCACGCGACACTCTCCGCCTCGAGGCCTGCTATCCGCTCCACGGCAACGACATCACACCCGAGCGAACGCCCCTGGAAGCCGGCCTCGGATGGGCGTGTGCGCTCGAGAAGGAGTTCACGGGGGTCGAGATCCTTCGGCGGCAGAAGGAGGACGGCCCCGGGCAGAAGCTGGTTGCGTTCGTCATGGAGGACAACGGCATCCCGCGCCAGGGAATGCCGGTCGCGGAGGGCGGCGAGGTGACCTCGGGCACGCTCTCACCGTTCCTGGGGAAGGCGATCGGGATGGCGTACGTCGACGCCGGGCGGGCGGACCCCGGGACGTCGATCACGATCGACCTGCGCGGGCGGCCTCGTCGTGCGCGCATCGTCGAGAAGCCGTTCTACAAGCGGGAGGACCAGTGAGCGCCGACGAGAGCTATCCGGACGACGTCAGGTATCACGCGGAGCACGACTGGGCGCGGATCGAGGGAGATACGGCGACCCTCGGGATCACCTGGTACGCGCAGGACGCGCTTGGCGAGATCGTCCATTACGAGCCGCCCGAGACGGGGAGCGCCGTCGCGAAGGACGAGAGCTACGGGGAGGTCGAATCCGTGAAGGCCGTCTCTGACCTCATCGCGCCGCTCTCGGGGGAGGTGGTCGAGGTGAACGAGGCCCTCCTCGACGCGCCGGAGACGATCAACGAGGATCCCTACGGGGAGGGATGGTTGATCAGGATCCGCCTGACCGACCCGGGCGAGGTCGGCGAGCTCCTCGACGCGGCGGCGTACCGCCGGCTCCTCGAGGAGCAGTGACGCACTCCGGGGCTCCGGTGGGCGAACGTCCCCTGCCCTTCCTCTCGCTCACGGAGCGCGACCGCCAGGCGATGCTCGCGGCGGTCGGCGTCTCCTCGGTCGAGGAGCTCTTCGCGGACGTTCCCAAGACCGTGCGGCTCGATCGCGACCTCGCCCTCGAGCCGCCCCTCTCGGAGCCGGAGATCCTCGCGCACCTCGAGGAGCTTGCCGGCCGGAACGCGTATTCCGGCCGTGAGCTTTCGTTCCTCGGGGCCGGGATCTACGACCACTACGTGCCCGCGGTGGTCGACGCTGTCCTCACGCGCGGCGAGTTCCTGACCGCCTATACGCCGTACCAACCGGAGATGAGCCAGGGGGTTCTCCAGGCGATCTTCGAGTACCAGACGGTGATCTGCGAGCTGACGGGAATGGACGTCTCGAACGCGTCGGGCTACGACGGACCGGCGGTCACCGCCGACGCCTGCTACGTCGCGAAGCACATCACCGGCAAGTCGACCGTCGTGCTTTGCGAGAGCGTGAACCCGCAGGTGCGACAGGTGGTGAAGACGTACGCTCCCGGTTTCGGCCTCGAGGTCGTGGAGGTGCGGCACCGGGACGGCGTCACCGACGTCGACGAGATGCGGGACGCCGCCCGCGACGCGGCGTGCGTCGTCTTCCAGCAACCGAACTTCTTCGGCTGCCTCGAGCCGGCGCCCGATCTCGCTGCGGCGGCGAACGAGGAAGGCGCCTTGCCGGTCGCATACGTCGACCCGATCTCGCTCGGGATTCTGGAGGCGCCGGGCGCGTACGGAGCGGCAATCGCGGTCGGCGAGGGTCAGCCGGCCGGGAACTACCAGGCCTACGGCGGGCCGCACTACGGCTTCCTCGCGGCGCGCAGCGACTACATCCGCCGGATGCCCGGCCGGATCGTCGGCGAGACGACCGACCTCGCGGGCGACCGAGGCTACGTCCTCACGCTCCAGACTCGCGAGCAGCACATCCGGCGCGAGAAGGCGACGCACAACATCACGACGAACCAGACGCTGCTCGCGCTGGCGGGCCTCGTATACCTGTCGTGGCTCGGTCCGCAGGGGCTCCGCGAGGTGGGGGAGACCTGCCTCGCGCTCGGCGAGTACGCGAAGGAACGCTTGGCGCTCCCGCTTTTGTTTCCAGGACAGCCAACGTTCAAGGAGTTTGCCGTCCGCGTGGGACGCCCTGCCTCCGAGGCGATCCGCGAGGCGCGGGCACGAGGAGTCCACCCCGGCTACGCCCTGCGGCGCGACTACGCCGGCATGGAGGACGCGCTTCTCGTCTGCGTCACCGAGAAGAAGACCCGCGAGGACGTCGACCGACTCGCGGAGGTCCTGGCCGCATGATCAGACGGCGCGCGAACGTCCGCTCCGCCCGCGCTCCTCGGCGAGCTCCCGTATGAAGCTCGTCTTCGAGAAGTCGCAACCCGGCCGTCGCGCCTCCAGCGTCCCGACTCCCGACCTTCCGCTTCCCGACGTCCCGGTCGAGCTCCGCCGGCGGCGAGCGCCGCGCCTCCCCGAGATCTCCGAGCCCGAGCTCGTCCGCCACTTCACCGCGCTCGCCGACCGGACGTTCGGCGTCGACACGGGGTTCTACCCGCTCGGCTCGTGCACGATGAAGCACAACCCGCGGATGAACGAGCGGGCCGTGAACCTCCCCGGCTTCCGCGACCTGCACCCCCTCCAGGAGGAGGAAGGGGCTCAGGGGGCGCTCGAGCTGATGTGGCGCCTGCAGGAGATCCTCGCCGAGATCGCCGGTCTCGACGCCGTCTCGCTCCAGCCCGCGGCCGGCTCGCAGGGTGAGCTCACGGGCCTCATGCTCATGCGCGCCTACTTCACCGATCGCGGCGAGGCCGGCTCCCGCGACACCGTCTTCGTCGCCGACACCGCGCACGGGACGAATCCGGCAAGCGTCACGATGGCGGGCTACCGGCTCCAGAAGGTCGGCACGGATGCGCGGGGGAACCTCGACCTCGACTTCCTCCGTGCGAATGTCGACGAGCGAACCGTCGGCCTCATGCTGACGAACCCTTCGACGCTCGGCCTCTTCGACGAGGCGATCGAGGACGTGGCGCGGATCTTCCACGACGCGGGAGCCCTCCTCTACTACGACGGCGCGAACCTGAACGCCGTCTGCGGGATCTCGCGACCGGGCGACATGGGGTTCGACATCGTCCACTACAACCTGCACAAGACCTTCTCCCAGCCCCACGGCGGGGGAGGACCGGGCGGGGGCCCGGTGGCCGTCCGCGGGATCCTCGAGCCGTTCCTGCCCGTCCCGGTGGTCACGCGCGAGGGCGAGCGGTTCGGCTTCGACTACGACCGGCCGAAGACGATCGGCAAGGTTCGCGGCTACTACGGTCCGTTCGGCGTCTTCGTGCGCTCGTACGCCTTCATCCGGTCGTACGGCCCGCGGCTGCGAGAGATGTCGGAGGCGGCCGTCCTGAACGCGAACTACCTCCTCGCGCAGCTCCGTGACGCGTACGAGCTCCCCTTCGACCGGCTCTGCATGCACGAGTTCGTGCTCTCGGCGCGCAACCTGAAGCGCGACCACGGGGTGACCGCGCTCGACGTCGCGAAGCGGCTCATGGACTACGGCTTCCACCCGCCTACGATCTACTTCCCGCTCATCGTCGCGGAGGCGCTCATGATCGAGCCCACGGAGACCGAGGCGAAGGAGACGCTCGACGCGTTCGCGGACGCGATGCTCGCCATCGCCCGCGAGGCCGCCGAGGCCAAGGAGGTCGTGAAGGAGGCGCCGCACCGCCGTCCGGTCGGCCGCCTGGACGAGGTGAAAGCGGCGAAGCGTGCGATCGTGAAGTACGACTTCGACGAGCACCCGGACGTGCGCGGGGAGCCCGCCCCCGGGGAGGCGATCGAGGCCCAGAAGGGGGCCTAGGGCGTGGCCGTCTTCTTCGTCCTGCTCGGGTTCGCGCTCTTCAAGGTCGCTCTCGGCCTCACACTCGTCTGGTTCGGGCTACGCGGGACGCCGCGAGACGAGCCGGACGACGACGTCTGGCC
>JALZFU010000392.1 GCA_030861385.1 Actinomycetota bacterium | reverse complement strand
GCGCCCGAGTACCGGTTTCGCCACGGCCTCGTCCAGGAGGTCGCCTATTCGACGCTCGTCGAACCGACCCGCCGCCGGCTGCACAAGGTCGTCGGCGAGGCGCTCGAGGGGGTCCACCGCGACTCGCTGGACGAAGCGTACGACCTGCTCGCTCGCCACTTCAGCGAGGCGGACGACCCCGAGAAGGCGGCCAAGTACCTGCTGAGAGCGGGCGACGCCGCACGGAAGATCTACGCCGACCAGGAGGCGCTCGACCACTACCGACGGGCTCGGACGTTCCTCGCCCGGCTCGGCGACGAGCGCCGGGCCCGAGACACCCTCTTCAAGATCGCCCTCGCCCACCACCTCGCGTTCGACTTCGACGAAGCGGAGGCGGCCTACGACGAGGCGTTCTGCTGCCGTGTCGACGAGTCTCCGCGGCTCGAGCCGACCGCGAGCCTCGCGACGGCCGCGCTCCCTCCGGACGAGCTCGCGCCCGGCGACGTCTACACGACGGAAAGCGGCCAGTTCGCGGCGCACCTCTTCCAGGGCCTCCTCGCGACCGACCGCGACCTCAACGTCGTCCCGGCAATGGCGGACAACATGCGCGTCTCGAGCGACGGCCTCTCGTACCTCTTCCGCCTCCGCGAGGGCGTCCGCTGGAGCGACGGCCAGCCGCTCACCGCGGAGGACTTCGCGTTCGCGTGGCGGCGAATCCAAGAGGAGGAGAAGGTCACCGCCTTCCTCATGGAGGACGTGGAGTCGGCGACCGCGCTCGACGACCGCACGCTCGAGATTCGCCTTCGCGAGCCGCGGAGCTACTTCCCGTACATGCTCACGGCGCCGTGGACGTACCCGTTGCCCAAGCACAAGTGCGAGGAGCTCGGAGACGACTGGCGAAAACCGGAGAACCTCGTCGGGAACGGGCCGTTCCGCCTCGAGGCGCTCGGTCCCGAGGAGGCGGTCCTGGCCGCGAATCCGCACTGGACCGGTCCACGCGGGAACGTCCGCGAGATCAGGATCTCGTTCCTTCGCGGAAAGAGCGCGGAGCCGATCGAAGAATGGCGATCCGGCCGCTACGACGTGCTCCAGGTGTACGACCGCGACGCGGAGGATGCGGCCGACACGGCGACGACGCTCGTCCCGGAGCTCTCCGTCACCTACGTGGGCTTCCGGCCCGACCGCCCGCCCTTCTCGAACGAGCTCGTCCGGAAGGCGTTCTCGCACGCGGTCGACCGGGAGGCGCTCTTCGGCGGCGCCGACGTTCTCGTTCGGGCCGCCTCGCGCGGGGGCTCGATCCCGCCCGCGATGCCGGGCCACACGCACCGCGTGGCGCCCGCGTACGACCTCGACCTTGCGCGGAAGCTCCTCGCGGACGCCGGTTATCCCGACGGCCGCGGCCTTCCCGATCTCAAGGTGATCGCGGGAGGGTCGCTCGGGGCGGCGTCGCGCGGAGCCGAGCGCCTCGTCGACGAGTGGGCGAAGCTCGGCGCGCGCGTGACGCTGAGCGCTCGACCCGACCACCTCTGGGCCTCGCACATGACCGACGAGCAGATGTGGGTGAGCGGCTGGACGGCCGACTACCCAGACCCGGACGGCTTCTTCCGGGGCCTCTTCCAGGCGAGCGAGTGGCCGTTCTACCGCGACGCCGAGATCGAGGAGCTCCTGGTGCGGGCGCGCTCGCATCGAGACCAGGGCGAGCGGATGCGGCTCTACCACGAAGTGGACCGTCTCTGGGTCGCAGAGCACGCGGCCGTGCTCCCGCTCTTCTACGGACGGACGATGCTCGTCCGGCGCCCGTGGGTGGAGGGCCTGTGGGCGAACCCGATCACGAAGGTCCAGTTCGACCAGGTCGTCGTCCGCCGTCGCGACGATGAGTCGGGCGCGCGGAACCCCGGCGAGGTCGCCTCGCAGCCCTAGGCGCCGTCCGCGTTTCGCTCCCAGACCAGGCGGAGGCCTTCGAGCGTGAGGAGCGGGTCGACGCGCTCGATCGTCTTCGAATGCGGCGCGATCAGGTTCGCGAGCCCGCCCGTCGCGACGACGCGGGCGCCGTCGCCGAGCTCCGCCCGCATCCGGCCGACGATCCCGTCCACCTGGCCGGCGAAGCCGAAGACGACGCCGGACTGGAGCGCCGTCGTCGTGCTCGTTCCGATCGTCCGTTCCGGCGCCTGGTACTCGACCTTCGTGAGCCGCGCGGCACGCGCGAAGAGCGCCTCCATCGACACCTCGATCCCCGGCGCGAGGACGCCGCCGACGAACTCACCGGCCGCGGACACCGCGTCGAAGTTCGTCGACGTCCCGAAGTCGACGACGATGCACGGCGTCCCGTAGCGCTCGCGGGCGGCGACGGCGTTCGCGACCCGGTCGGGTCCCACCTCGCGCGGATCGTCGTACCGGATCGGGACTCCGGTGCGCGTCCCCGGCCCGATGACGAGGAGCGGCGCCTCGGCGTAACGCTCGGCAAACTCCGCATATGAGCGGGCGAGCGGAGGAACGGAGGTCGAGAGGCAGACGGCAGTGAGATCGTCGAAGCCGAACTCGCGAAGCTCGAGGAGGCGCCCGACGAGCGCGCCGATCTCGTCGCCGGTGCGCTCCGGCTCCGTTGCGACGCGCCAGTGCGCGACGAGCCGGCGAGCGTCGAAGAGCCCGAACGCGGTCTGCGTGTTGCCGGCGTCGACGGCCAGCAGCATGGCCGCCGACTAGGCGGTGTCGTCGTCGCCCGAGAGCGTCTCGCCGAGCTTTTCGGCGAGCGCCTCGGGCGTGAGAGCGGCCTCCTCGCCCTCGCCGCGAAGCTCTTCGATCGTGACGTCGCTCGACGTGTACACCTCGGCGCGGGGGATCATGCGAGTCGGCCGGTTCTTGTCCCAGACCCAGACGTCCTCCATCGTCACGTGGAAGAAGGGGTAGCTCGTCTGCGGCAGCACCTTCATGTCGAGCCGGTTGCAGAGGTAGGTCGAGTCCTGAGTGACGACGCAGTAGCGGAAGAGGCCGAAGACGGCCGTGTACTCCTTCTTGAGCCGAAGCTCGAGATCCGCCTCGTACTCGTCGAGCTCGTCGAGGTGCGACACCGCGTCCATTGTAGCCCCGCCGCGAGGGGCCCCGGCGCGGCGCTCAGGCGTCGTCGGCGAGCGCGGCGAGGAGGTCGGCGGCGCGCCTGCCGTCGGGAAGCACGAGCTCGGGGTCGAGCTCGACGAGCGGCTCCAGGGCGAAGCGGCGCTCCCCAAGCCGGGGATGCGGGACGACGAGGCCGGGCTCGTCGACCGTCTCGTCGCCGTGGACGAGGAGGTCGAGGTCGATCGTTCGCGGCCCGTCTCGCGGCCCCGTTCGCTCGCGGCCGAGCGCGCGCTCGATCGCGAGCAGGCGGTCGAGGAGGGCTCGCGGCGCGAGCGGCGTCTCGAGTGCCGCAACCGCGTTCAGGAACCGCGGCTGATCGCGATACCCGACCGGGTCGGTCTCGCGCATCCGCGAGACGGCGACGACCTCGACGTCGGGCTCGGCGCGCAGACGCTCGACGGCCAGGCGAAGGTACGAGCGGCGGTCGCCCACGTTTCCCCCCAAACCGACGTACGCCCGCATCGCGAATAGCTTGCCGCGTTCTCGCGCCGCGTCGCATCGCGAGTACCATTCGACTGGTCCTCGC
>JALZFU010000379.1 GCA_030861385.1 Actinomycetota bacterium | reverse complement strand
TCGAGGACCTCCCGGGGGTCGGGAAGACGACGCTCGCGAAGGCGCTCGCCCGTTCGGTCGACCTCTCCTTCTCGCGGATCCAGTTCACACCCGACCTCCTGCCCTCGGACGTGACCGGCGTGAACGTGTTCGACCAGCGCTCGAACGAGTTCGAGTTCCGGCCCGGCCCGGTGTTCGCGAACGTCCTCCTCGTCGATGAGATCAACCGGACGTCGCCCAAGACGCAGGCGGCGCTCCTCGAGGCGATGCAGGAGCGCCAGGTCACGATCGACGGCGTCACGTATCTGCTCGCGCCGCCGTTCATGGTGATGGCAACCCAGAACCCGATCGAGTACGAGGGGACGTACCCCCTCCCCGAGGCGCAGCTCGACCGCTTCACGATGCGGATCGCGATCGGGTATCCGCCGCTCGCGGCCGAGGCGCAGATGTTGACCGAGCAGACGACGCAAGCGCCGCTCGAGTCGCTCGAACCCGTGGCCGACGCGCAGGACGTGCTCGGAGCGATCGAGGACGCCCGCCGCGTCTACGTCGAGGAGAGCCTTCAGCGCTACGTCGTCGCACTCCTTCGGCAAACGCGCGGGGACGGGCGCCTTCACCTCGGGGCAAGCCCGCGAGCCGGAATCAACCTCCTTCGCGTCGCGAAGGCGCGCGCGCTCGTCGCCCGGCGGGACTACGTCGTCCCGGAGGACGTCAAGGCGGTCGCGCCGGCGGTCCTCTCGCACCGGCTGATCCTCGCGCCGGAGGCCCGGTCGTCGGGGCTCTCGGACGACGAGATCGTCCGCGAGGCCGTCGAGCGAACGCCGGTCCCGGTGTAGGCGAGGGGTGCCTCGCCCCTCTCCGGCCCCGCGAGCGACATGCTGACGGACCGCGGCCGCTCCCTCCTCGCCCTCGGCGGCGTCACCTACCTGGCTGCCTGGGCGTTCGGGGCGCGTCCGCTCTACCCCGTTGCGCTCGGCCTCGTGCTCGCGGTCACCGCGGCCGCCGTCTGGGTGCGCGTCCTGCGCCGGCCGATGACGTTGCGCCGACCTCCGTCGGAGGCGGAGCACCTCGCCGGTGACGAGATTCCCATGCAGCTCGATCTCGACGTGGAGGGTGGCCTCCCGCCAGCCACACTCGTCGCGCGCGAGCGGATCGCGCGGCTCGGCGACCACCAGGCGCGCCTCGAGCGCCGCCAGGGACGGTTGCAGGGACACTACGTCCTTCCCGCCGTGCCGCGCGGCCGCTACCCGATCGAGTCGTCGCAGGTCGTCATCGAGGATCCGTTCGGCCTCGAGCGCGTCGAGATCGAGCTCGCGCGCACGGAGGCGCTCCTCGTCTACCCGCGGCTCGTCGAGCTGGACGGCGTCTTCTCGGACGCCGGCGGGCAGACGCCGGGCGGCCGGCGTCTCCTGCTGCGACGGACGAGCGGCTTCGAGGTCCACAGCGTGCGCGAGTACGAGCAGGGTGAGTCGCTCCGCCGCGTGCACTGGCCGTCGACCGCCCGGCGCGGCGAGCTCATGGTCAAGGAGCTCGAGGACGCGCCGCGCGACGAGACGGCCGTCCTTCTCGACGCCGACGGGACGACCGTCGCCGGCGAGCGACCCGAGACGACGTTCGAGCTCCAGGTTCGCATCGCCGGCTCGATCGCGAAGGCGCACGCGCGACGCGGCCGGCGGACGTCGCTCGTCGTGAACTCCCGAACCCGCGCCTACCAGCGGATCCATTCGCTCGACGGCGACTGGCAGCGCGCGCTCGAGCTCCTCGCGTCCGTGGAGCCGGACGGTCACGTCCCGGCGGCGACACTCCTCGCCGACGAGACGGGACCGGCCGCACGCGCCCTCGACATCACCGTGGTGACGGCCGGAATTTCCTCCCGGCTCGTCGACCGTCTGCTCCAGCGAACGATCGGGCACCAGGCGGCGGCGCTCGTCTACGTGGATCCCACGAGCTTCGCTGGCTCGGGACGTCGCGACTCCCAGGCGACCGGCCAGCTCGTGCGCCTCGGGCGGGCCGGTGTTCCCGTGGTCGTCGTGCGCCGCGGCGATGACCTCGCCGCGAAGCTCTCGGCCGCTCCCGTCGGAGCGCCCGCCGTCGGGAGGGCCGTGCATGGCTAGGACGCTCGTTTCATTCGCGCTCGTCGCGGCCCTCGTCGGGCCGGCCTGGCTCCGCCTCGACGGCGGGGACTTCCCGCTCGCCGATCTCGGCGTCCTCCTTGCGCTCGCGCTCGTGCCGACGCTCGCGGTGGCGCTCCGACGGCCCCGCTGGGTCGTCGCCGTCGCGGCCGCGGGCACGACGCTCGTGGCCGGGAGCGTCGCCTTCGGGGTCTCGATCGCGGACGCCCGGCCGGGGGACGGCGCTCACGACTTCTTCGGCCCCGTCGTCTCGTCGTTCCGCCAGGGGATGCTCGACTTCTTCGACACCGCGATCCCCTTCAACCCGGTCGACTTCCCCGAGATGCGCGGCGTCGTCCTCTTCGGCGCGTTCGCCTTCGTCGCGTTCGCGGGTGTCGCCATCGCGGCGAGGCGCGTCTTCCTCGCCCTCGCGGCACTCCTGATCGGTGCGGGTTGGCCTGCAACGATGGCGTCCACCTGGCTCGCGACTAGCCGCCCGCTGCTCATGGGTGCGCTGATCCTCGCCGCGGCGCTCGCGCTCCTCTTCCTCCTCGGCTCGGGGGCGCGCGGCGTCGTCCAAGCGGTCACCGTCGGGCTCCTTCTCGTTGCCGTGTCGGTCGGGTTCTCGACCTCGGACGCCGTCGCGAAGCGTGGGTTCGTCGACTGGGACAGCTGGGACTTCTACGACCGCCCCGACGACCCGGTGAGCGTCCGCTACGTCTGGGACTCGAACTACGACGGAATCCACTTCCCCGAGAAGCGAACGGTCGTCCTGCGGATCAACGTCGAGGGGCCGCGGCGTTCGCTCTACTGGCGCGCGACGACGCTCGACGAGTACACGGGCCAGATTTGGCGGGAGGCCCTCGACGTGCAGCGAGTGACGACGGGCGAGTCGCCGGTCGACGTCCGCGATCCGCTGCTTCCTCGTGAGGCCCGCGAGGAGGACGCGTGGATCCGCCAGGACGTCGAAGTCGAAGGCCTTCGTGACACGCGGCTCGTCGGCTACGGCGAGCCGGTGCGGTGGGAGCCGCGGGCGAGCTCGTCCGCGCGCGTCGCGTCGAACGGCGCGCTCGTGCTCGCCGAATCACCGCGCCGCGGCCACCGCTACACCGTCTGGAGCTACGCGCCGCGCCTTCGTCCCCAGGACCTGGCGAAAGCCGGGACCGACTATCCGGACGAAGCGAGCCGCTACCTGATCGCCTTCCCGACCACCGACGTGGCCGGCGGCCCGCCTCCGCCGTTCGGGGCGCCCGATCGGGACGCCGAGATGCGCGCCCTCTTCAAGGCGAGCACGGTCCTCGACGGTGGTGCTCACCGCCGCCTGTGGGCGACCGCTCGGCGCGTCACGCGCGGCGCCGAGACACCGTACGCCGCGGCCGTCCTCCTCGAGACGTGGTTCCGCGGCAGCGAGGGGAACTTCGTCTACGACGAGTCGCCGCCCGTCGCGACGGCCGTGCCGCCGCTCGTCGCCTTCCTCCAGAACAAGCGCGGGTACTGCCAGCACTTCGCGGGTGCGATGGCCCTCATGCTCCGCTACCTCGGGATCCCCGCGCGTGTGGCGGCCGGGTTCACGAGCGGCCAGTACGACGAGGACGAGAACGAGTGGACGGTGACCGACCACAACGCGCACACGTGGGTGGAGGTCTACTTCCCCGGGAACGGCTGGGTTCCGTTCGACCCGACGCCGAACCGCGGGGAGCTCTCGGCGGCCTACTCTCCCTTCGGGGCGAACTTCGACATCCGAGGGGCGTTCGCCGTCGTCGGCGGCCTCGCCAGGATCCCGGGAATCGCCCAGCAGGCACGGCGCGCTCAGAGCGAGCAGCAGGGGAGCGGCGCCGGCCGTCCCGGCGATATCGGAGGCGGCGGCGCGGCGGACGCGATCTCGGGCGGCGGGCGCGGGATCGTCGGCCTCGTCCTCCTCGTCGTGGGGAGCCTCGCAGCAGCGCTCTTGCTCGCCAAGGAGGCCCGGCGGCGGCTGCGTTTCGCCGCCCGCGACGCGCGCGTTCTCGCCGCGGCGTGTCGGCGCGATCTCGTCGGCTTCCTTGCCGATCAGGGGTACGACGTGCCGCCGAGCGCGACGCTCCGCGACCTCGGCGACGTCGTCGAGAGTCGCTTCCGCGTGAACGCGACCCCCTTCGTCGTGCTTCTCGCCGAAGCGCGGTACGGGCCGCCTCGCCCCGCTCGTGACCGGGTCCGGCGCGCGCGGGGCGAGCTTCGCGCGCTACGGAGGGGGATGAGCCGCCAGCTCACTCTCGGGCGCCGGGTGCGGGGAGCGTTCAGCGTTCGCTCGCTCGCCGCCTGACCGCATACGCCTCGCGCCGACGGCGAGCGGAACGAGGGCGACGACGCATCCCCAGCCGAATGCGTCGCCGATCCGCCGGTAGGGCGTCGCCTCGCCGGCGGTCGCGACCGTCGCGACGAGGACGAGGCGGCGCTTCTCGAGCCCGGCGTCGGCGACCATCTCACCCTCCGCCGACACGATCGCCGAGCCGTAGCGCCAGTCGGCCCGCACGATCGGGACGCCGAGCGCACCCGCGTGGAAGCGGGTGAGGGCCTGCTGCTCGTCCGCGAGCGCCGCCCAGTCGTGAGTCGAGGACGTGAGCACCTCCCCGCCGGCGCTCGTCAGTCGGCGGGCCGAGGCGGGATCCTGCGTGTCGACGCCGAGGAGCGCACCGACCCGAGCCGCGCCCGTAGCGACGGGAGCCGCAGGGACCCGATTCCCGCCCTTCTCGCCGAGGAACCACATGGGCCGCTGCTTCGGCTGCGCCCGCGAGACCGTCCCGCCGGGACGCACGGCGACGGCGGCGCCGTACGCGTGGGAGCGCAGGAAATAGGGCACGACGATCGTAGTCCCTGTCTCGCTTGCGAGCGCGGAAAGCGCGTCGCGCACGGGTCCTGACTCCTCGGGGTCGACCCAGACGGTCGCCTCCGGCCAGACGACGAGTTCGGCACCGCGCGCGGCCGCCTGGCGCGTGAGCGGCGCGAGATTCTCCGCCAAGTCGAGACTCGCCCGCTCGAGATCGCGTGTCGCACGGCGGAGGAAGTAGAGGACGGGGCGTTCGAACTCGGCCGTGTCGTACCCGGGCTGGACGGCGGCGACGACGACCCTCCGCTCGCTGCCCGCCCCGCTGACGGCCAGCATGGGCGCGAGGAGGAGAAGCGCGGCGGCCGCGGGGACGAGGGCGAGGCGGGGCGTCGAGACGAGCGCGAGCGCAAGCGTGTAGTTCACCGTCACGAGCGCGAACGTGACGAGCCACGGGCCGGCGAGCGCGGCGAGGTCGACCGCGGCCGTCCCCTGCTGGGAGAGGAAGAGCGGCCCCCAGAAGCCGCCCGGATCGAACTTCACGCGCAGGAGGTCGAGCGCCGTCCAACTCGCGGCGGGTACGAAGACGGCCGCGAGGGCGGCGGGGAGCGCCGTCGGTCGGCCGAGCGGGAGCGGCTGGGGAAACCGGAGGACGACGAGGAGAAGGACGACGATCGGGATCGCAACGAGCGCGACGGCGAGGACGGGCGACTCTCCCACCATGACCGGCACGACGGGGTCGCCCCACTGGTCGTGCGCGAGGCCGAAAGGGAGCGCGGGTATGAAGAGGAGCTCGAGGAAGACGCCGTACGCGATCGGCACGGCCGCACGACCGCAGCGGGTGTCCGGCGAGCCGAGCGCGACGACGGCTGCCGGGACGAGCGCGACCCAGGCGAGCCAGCCGGCGTCCCCGGGAGGCGACGCGAGCCAGAGGAGAACGCCGCTTACGGGCGGCGCCGTGAGCGCGGCGAACCGCCTCATGGTCACGTGCGTAGTGTGCGCGTCGTGGATGCCGTCGTGATGGCCGCCGGGGAGGGGCGGCGTCTCCGTCCCGTCACCGAGCGGTGGGCGAAGCCGGTGCTGCCGATCGACGGGCGCCCAGTCCTCGCGACGCTCCTTCGCGAGCTCGCCGCCGCGGGGCTCGAGGACGTCTGGGTGGTCGTCGGCCATCTGGCCGGGCAGATCGAGGCGCTCGTCGGCGACGGCTCTGCGTTCGGGGTCCGCGTCCGCTACGCACGCCAGCCCCGCGCGCTCGGCTCGGCGGACGCCGTCGCCCGGGCAATCGCGGCGGGCGCGACGCCGCCTCTCCTCGTCTCCGCCGCGGACACCGTCTTCGCCCCCGGCACGATTCGGATGGCCCGGGACTGCTGGCTCGAGTCCGAAGCGGCTGGAGCGCTCGCCGTCCGCAACGTTCCCCCGGGCGAGGTCCCCGAGCGCTCCGCCGTCACCGTCGAGCGCGGGCGGCTCCTCTCGGTCGTCGAGAAGCCCCCGCCCGGCACCGCGGGGACGCTCGCGGGCGCGCCACTCTGGCTCCTCGGGCCCGACCTTTGTGTGGGCCTCGAGGGGCTGCCGGGACCGCCGTTCGAGCTCGCCGTCGCGGCGCAGCGCGCGATCGACGCCGGGAGGGAGCTCGGTGCGATCGAGATCGGGCCGACGCGCGACATCACGCGGCCCGCAGACGTCCTCGCCCGCAATTTCGCGTATCTTTCGAGCCTGGGGGGAGCGGACGAATGAGCGAGACGTACGACCTCTACACGAAGGGGCGCGAGCACCTCGCGGCGGGACTGAACGCGCAGGCGACCGTCGCGCTCGAGAAGGCGAAGGCACGTGAGCCCGCGAAGGCGTCGATCCGCGAGGCGCTTGGGATCGCCTACTTTCGGATCCGCCGCTTCGCCGAAGCCGAGCAGGAGTTCCGCGCGATCCTCGAGCTGAAGGCGGTCGACCACTACGCGCACTTCGCTCTCGCCAGGTGTCTCGAGAAGCAGGGACGCCCCGAGGAGGCGTTCGGCCACTACCGGATGGCGACCTTCCTGCGCCCGCAGAGCCGCGACTACCGGCGCGCGCTCGACGCTCTCCAGGCGAGCGCGTAGAACGCTCCCCGTCGGTGCGGGCGGTCGTGCAGCGGGTTCGGTCGGCCCGCGTCACGGTCGAGGACGAGGCGGTCGGTGAGATCGGCCGCGGCCTCTGCGTTCTGCTCGGCGTCGCGGACTCCGACGCCGACGTCGACGCGGTCCGCCTCGCCGGCCGTGTCGCGCGGCTTCGAATCTTCGAGAACGAGAAGGGGAAGTTCGACCGAAGCGTCTGTGAAGTGGGCGGCCAGGCGCTCGTCGTCAGCCAGTTCACACTGATCGCGGACACGGCAAAGGGGAACCGGCCGAGCTTTGGCCACGCGGCCCGACCCGACGTCGCCGAGCCGCTCTTCGAGCGCTTCTGCGCGGCGCTTCGCGCGCAACAGGTCGGCGTCGCCACCGGGCGCTTCCGCGCACCGATGCTCCTCGCAATCGAGAACGACGGCCCGGTCACGATCGTCCTCGATGCGTAGCACGGGGCGGCGGGCGCCGTCGGACGCAACGCCCAGTCGGTTTTCTTCCTCCGGCCGGCGCCGACGCAGCGCCTGTTTTCGCTGGTATCCTGGCGCCAGACATTTCCCCGGCTGTTGGAGAAATGGGCGCGCGGCGCCCATTTTTTTCGAGAGAGGACGAACGCACATGCACGACATACACACGAAGGAGCGGGAGCTGCAGCGCGAGTTCGCGGAGCGGATCGCGAGGAGGCTGCCCGAGGTCGAGGTGCTCGCCGCCGAGCTTCGCGGGCCCGAGCAGGTCTGCGTGTACCTCGACCGCCCCGGCGGAGTCGACCATGCGCTCTGCGAGGAGGTCACGGGCCTGCTGCGGGACTACCTGAACCGCTACTCGCTCGAGGTCTCCTCGCCGGGGATCGAGCGGCCGCTGAGAACGCCCGCGCACTTCTCGCGCGCGGTCGGCCGCAAGGTCGCCCTCCGAACGGCCCGCGACGTGGGGGGGCGCCGGCGCTTCCGCGGGGAGGTCGTGACGACCGGAGATCGTGCGGTCACGGTCGCTGTCGCCGACGGCGCGCGCGTGGAGGTTCCGTACGACGAGATCGTGCGGGGCAATCTGATCGACGAAGGGTTGGAGCAATGAGCCGAGAGATTCTCGAAGCCGTCAGGGAGATCGAGCGAGAGAAGGGGATCGAGGAGGACACCCTTGTCCACGCGCTCGAGGATGCGCTTCTCGCCGCGTACAAGAAGACGCCCGGGGCGGCGCGCCACGCGCAGGTCGAACTCGACGACCGAGGGGACTTCCGCGTGTGGGCGGTGGAGCTTCCGTCGGATATCGAGGTGCGCCTGATCGAAGAGGCGCGTGAACGGGCGATCAGCGAGCTCGAGGAAGCGGAGGCGCAAAACGGGGAACGCTCGCACACCCTGATCCTCGACGACGACCTAGACATCGACTGGTCGGACGTACCCGAGGACCAGGTGAAACGGACGGACGTGACGCCGGAGAACTTCGGCCGCATCGCGGCGCAGACCGCGAAGCAGGTGATCCAGCAACGGATCCGCGAGGCCGAGCGGGCGATGATGTACGAGGAGTACGTCGACCGCGTGGGCGAGGTCGTGACCGGAATCGTTCAGCAGGCCGGCGACCGAAACAACATCCTCGTCGATCTCGGGAAGGTCGAGGCGCTCCTCCCGCGCTCGGAGCAGGTCGACGGCGAGCGCTACGAGCAGGGGAGCCGAATCAAGGCGGTGATCACGGAGGTCCGCTCCGGGACGAAGGGCCCGCAGGTCATCCTCTCGCGGCGCGATCCGGAGCTGATCAAGACCCTGTTCGAGCTCGAGGTTCCCGAGATCGCCGACGGCCTCGTGGAGATCCGCGGCGTCGCCCGTGAGCCGGGCTACCGCTCGAAGATCGCGGTCGAGTCGCACGCGCAGGGGGTCGATCCAGTCGGGGCGTGCGTCGGTCCGCGCGGCTCGCGGGTCAGGATGGTCGTCTCCGAGCTTCGCGGCGAGAAGATCGACATCATTCCGTGGAACGCCGAGCCCGCCCGCTTTATCGCGAAGGCGCTCTCGCCCGCGCGCGTGCGCGAGGTCCTCGTGGACGACGAGTCGCGCGAGGCGACCGTACTCGTGCCGGACGACCAGCTCTCGCTCGCGATCGGCAAGGAGGGTCTGAACGCGCGCCTGGCCGCGCGCCTCACGGGGTGGAAGGTCGACATCGAGTCCGAGACCGAGTTCGCGCGCGCCGAGGCGGAGGCGGCGTTCGGCGGGGAGCTCGAGGGAGACGACTTTTCGGGACGCTGCGCGGCGATCCTCTCGAACGGCAAGAGATGCCCGAACGCGGCGATCCCCGGCTCGCGCTACTGCGGGATCCCGGCGCACCGGGAGCTTGCGGCGAAGGAGGAGCGCGGTGAGCCCGTCAAGACCGCCTCGCGGAGCACGCC